>JAILPF010000552.1 GCA_024699575.1 Acetatifactor sp.
TAGCAGCCCTTGAGAAAAATGCTGACGCGGCATTGAAAGTGTTGGTTGATAATGCGACCACGGAAGAATTGGCAACAGCCGTGCAGAACGATCCGAAGCTTTTAGAGAAGCTGGACAAACTGGAAGATAAATTCGTGGAACAGAACAACATCACTGTAAAGCAGTCCGTTTCCACCCAGGCAGCCAAAGTTGTGGATGAAAAGAAGATTTCAGTTGTGGGCGCAGGTTTTAACGCAAAACCGGGTGATACTGTCAGATTGAATATTGCAATTCCTGTTAAACAGGAGAAGGTGAACACAAGCATTTATCCAAATGCAGTGCAGTTGGATATCAAATTGGTTTCTGACAGCGGTGAGATTAAAAATCTGAAGGTTCCCGTAACGATTACGATGCCTGTACCTCAGGGAGTAAAGAAAGACAATCTGGCAATTCTGCATTACAAAACGGACGGAAGCTATGATGTGTTGATTCCAAAGCAGAATGCGGATGGAACCATTACCTTTACAGTATCTCACTTCAGTACCTTTGTATTTGCACAGTCTGCATCAGTAACCGCTCCTAAGACCGGTGAACAGATTGCATGGACCATCTACGGATTGGCAATTCTCGGTATGATTGGCGCAATGGTATATGTATTTACCAGAAAAAAAGAGTAAGAATAATCATTTAGAGGACGCAATGATTTGCGTCCTCTAAGACTGTCGACAAAGTCTGAACAGATACCCAAAAAGGTATCTGTTTTTTAAAATCGGCGCGACGTGATTCGAACACGCGGTCTGCGCTCCGCTTCGGTCGGCTCAAAGCCGAGGTCCTCAGGACCTCGTGAGCCCTCAGCGCCCCGAACGAAAACGTTCGCTCCGCTAGAGGTCTTGTGTCTGATACAAGTAGAGAGAATAAAAAAACAGATACCCAAAAAGGCATCTGTTTTTTAAAATCGGCGCGACGTGATTCGAACACGCGACCTCTGCGTCCCGAACGCAGCGCTCTACCAAGCTGAGCCACGCGCCGATGTCAACATTAAAATAATAATGAAAAATAGGTTGCTTGTCAAGTAAAAAACGAATAATATAGAATAAAAGTGTTACGATTCACGATAACTGAAAAAATATATATGGATTCGACGTGCTTGCACAGGAGAAGGCAAATATATTTTTTCAGAGGAGCTGCGAAGCAGTGACCTCACCGAAATGAGCATACAAAGAGCCTCGAGAGAGGCGAGTATGCGAATGGAAGGTGAGAATCGTGAATCGGAGAAAGGAAAAAATATGAGTCAGGCAGTAGTAACTTTGAAAAAAGGAGAGGGTCGTACACTGAAAGCCGGCGGTATGTGGGTGTATGACAATGAGATAGACAGTATCATGGGAAGCTTCGAGAATGGAGATGTGGTGGCTGTCCATGACTTTGACGGATATTTTATGGGATATGGGTATATCAATACGCAGTCCAAGATTACAGTGCGCCTGCTTTCGCGCAGGAAAGATGCTGTGATTGATGAAGCATTCATGGAACAGAGGGTCAGGGATGCATGGGAGTATCGAAAGCAGACCATAGATATTTCCAGCTGTCGTCTGATTTTCGGTGAGGCGGATTTTTTGCCGGGCATTGTGATTGATAAATTTTCGGATGTGCTGGTGGTAGAATCCCTTGCGCTGGGAATAGACAGATGGAAGCTTGTGATTGTGGAGGCGCTGAAAAAGGTGCTTGCCGAGGATGGAATCAAGATTCGAGGCGTCTATGAGAGAAGTGATGCGAAGGTGCGCCTGCAGGAAGGAATGGAGCGCTTTAAAGGATTTATCGGAGAACCGTTTGACACAAAAGTGGAGATTGTGGAAAACGGTGTGAAATATATTGTGGACGTGGAGGACGGCCAAAAGACGGGATTTTTTCTGGATCAGAAAAATAACAGGGCAGCTATCCACAAAATCTGTAAGGATAAAAAAGTTCTGGATTGTTTCACCCACACAGGTTCCTTCGCCTTAAATGCAGGAATTGCCGGAGCAAAGAGCGTGCTCGGTGTGGATGCCTCGCAGCTTGCGGTAGACCAGGCGACGGAGAACGCCAGGTTAAATGGTCTGGAGGACAGAGTACGGTTCCGGTGTGCGGATGTATTTGATCTGCTTCCGCAATTGGAAGAGGCAGGGGAGAAATTTGATGTGGTGATTCTCGATCCCCCCGCATTTACCAAATCCAGAAATTCTGTAAAAAATGCGGTGAAGGGATATCGTGAGATTAATCTGAGGGGGTTGAAACTGGTAAAGAACGGCGGGGTTCTTGCAACTTGTTCCTGCTCGCATTTTATGGAGCCGGAGTTGTTGGCCAAGACAATCAGGGAGGCTGCTAACAGTGCGCATAAGAGACTACGCCAGGTGGAGTTCCGTACACAGGCCTGTGACCATCCGATTCTATGGGCAGCGGATGAGAGCTATTATTTGAAGTTCTACATTTTTCAAGTGGTTGAGGAGAGGTAAAAGAGTTGAGGGGAAGGTATTTATATACTGTTGGGGTTGTATTACTTGGTGGAGTATTGCTGCTTGGGGCATTTGGAGGCAATACCGGGGACAAGATAAAACGTATTGCAGGCGTTGGCAAGTTTAAACCTGCATCGGTGGAAGAGGTACTGGTGACAATACCTGGCATGCAGGGTGAAAAAAAGCTACTTTATCTTTCTGATTTACACATTATTGTGGAAAGTAATCAGATTGCTGCTGAAAAAGTGGATGAAGTGAGAGGACGAATCGGCTGGTCCTCGTATAATGGAATGTCTGCAGCTGAGGCATGGCCCAAGTGGGTTAAATATGTAAACCATGCAAAACCGGATGCTGTGTTACTGGGTGGAGATATGGTGGATTTTGGTTCAGAGGCGAATGTGGCGTGTCTGAAAAAGAGTCTTAATAAAATGGAGTATCCGTGGATGTATATCCGGGCGGACCATGATGAGGAACCCTATTATCTGGATAAGGAAAATGTCAGCTACGAGATGACAAAAGGATATCAGGATTCCATTGTTCCAAATGATGAAGTGATGAGCATAGAGTATGAAGATTTTCTTGTGGTGGGATGGAATAATTCTACCAGTGCACTTTCGGAGAACGCACTGGAGGAGATGCGACGATTGTTTTCTGCCGGGAAGCCGATTATTCTGTTGACCCATGTTCCTGTCAAATCGCTGTTGGATTGCAGTCTTGCACAAAGATCCCGCGATGCATGGGGAGACCGTGAGCTGATTTGGGGAGAGGATTGCTATTATTCGGACGAACGTGCTATGCAGTTTTTGGATATGATCTACGCGGAGGATTCACCTGTATGTGAAATTTTATGCGGTCATCTACACTTTACCTGGGACGGACAGGTTACGGAGACAGTGCATCAGCATGTTTTTGGACCGGCGATGGAAGGCTGTGTCGGTGTGATTACAGTTTCAGGAGAATAGAATTATGAAAATCGCATATTGTGAGGATGAGCCGGCACAGGCGATACTGATGCAAAAGCGTATTGAGGCGTGGGCAGAAAAAAATAGAATTGCCTGTACTGTTGATTTATATCAAAGTGCAGAGGAATTTTTATTTCGCAGTGAAAAATTTCAGTATGATGTTTTGCTTTTGGACATTGCGATGAACCGCATGGACGGCATGGAACTTGCCAGGCGAATACGGGAGTATGATAGAGAAGCTCGTCTGGTATTTTTGACCTCTGACAGTAGTCGGGTCTTTGAAGGATATGAGGTGAATGCATTCCGGTACCTGATGAAACCGGTGGATGAGAAGAAGCTTATAGCTGTGCTGGATCAACTGGAGGAGCAACTGCACCGGACCAGTGATGACAGTGTTATTTTGAGGGTGGATGGAGAGAATATCCGAGTGGAATGCAGCGGGGTCACCTATCTGGAAGTCTGTGGACATTATGTGCAGATTCATATGTCTAACGGAGAAAGAGTGGAGCAAAAGGACAGCTTTTCCCATGTACTTTCTTTGTTCAATGAGCGGGCAGAGTGGCTGGTGACCACTCACCGCAGCTTTGCGGTGAATCCTAATGCTGTAAAGCAGGTTGGAAGAACAGAATGCACGCTGATGGATGACACCAGGATTCCGGTCAGCAGAGCTGCTTATAAACATTTGACGGATGCATTTATTAAATGCAATTTACGGGAGTAATAAGGGCGTGGACGGAAAATGGATTTGGCTTGTTTCGGTGGCCGGCGTGGCAGCATTTGTGCTGTTGCTTGCCGGAGCCCGTCTTCTGATTGTTCGCTACTATGAGAAGAGTACGGCCAACTATCAGAATAAGCTTTTAAAAAATCAGATTGATGAAGTACATAATGTGTATATGACTATGCGTGGCTGGCGTCATGACTACCACAATCACATGCAATCCCTGAAGGCTTATCTCGTCATGGATAACATCGAAGAGGCGAGGGAATACCTGGATAAGCTTGAAACAGATCTGGATGATATCAATCTTTTGTTTGACACCGGGAATATTGGTGTGGATGCCATTTTGAATTCTAAAATATCTCTGGCGATTCACAACAGGATTCCTGTGGACTATAAAGTAACAGTTCCGAAGGAAACCATGGTCACAGATATTGATTTATGTGTTGTCTTAGGCAACCTGATTGACAATGCGGTGGAATCTTGCATGAAGGTGGTGGAGGCTGACAGATTTATCCGTCTATATATTGGAATCTTTAAAGAGCAGCTTTATATCTCCGTGAGCAATGCTACCAACGAGACGGTCCGCAAGCTGGACGAGGAGTACATCACCAATAAGCGAGGGAACCATGGACATGGATTAAAGCGAATCAATAAAATTGTTGAAAAATATGAGGGCTACATTAATCGTAAAAATGAAGCCGGTGTATTTGTTACAGAGATTATGTTACCACTGTGATAAACAGATGAGGAGAAGCTACCGTTTGTGCACGAATTTTTGCAATTCGTGCACATTTTTGTAATACAGATGATTTGTATGATATTGTGTTTCCAATAAATGAATGGAGAGATGCTATGAAGAAATATACGTTGGCAAGCAATTTTAAATTTATTTTTCTACCAATCTGGCAAAAAAAGAGAAGATATATCTGGGATTTGATTGGTGAGGTGCTGTTATCTGTGATGGTACCCTTTCTTGGAGCTGCACTCAGTGCACTGATCATTGGACTGTTGGCGAAGCAGGTGAATACGCTGACACTTATCCTATGCGTTCTGGCTGTTTTTGCAGGATACGGACTGGTGAATGCAGCACAGTCTTTTATCAGCGCAAGGCATGCTCTGCACAATATTGAAGTGCGAATAGAGCTGTTTATGTCACAATTTATCGGGAAAATGCTGGAAATGCCACTGGAGGATGGAGAGTGCGCAACGGTCAGAACTATGATGGAAAAGGCGAATGTAGCAATCAGCAATAACCGCACCGGCGTGGAGGGCTTTTCCAGAAGTGTTACCAGCCTCTGTACCGCTGTCACGGGGTTACTTGTCTATGCCGCTGTGGCAGGCTGGGTGCACCCATTGATTTTGCTGATGCTGTGCGTTTTCTCATTCATCAGTGCCTGGGCTGCTCAGCGCCCAAATCGATATTACAATCGGATTAAGGATGAGCTGGCAGCAGGACAGATGACAATAAAGTATATAGATCGAGTGGTGGACAATGTCAAGGGTGGGAAAGATATTCGCGTTTTTGGACTCAAGGACTGGATCATCGGAAAATATGACGGAGCGATTCGAAATGCAAGGAGATTGCTGGTGAAACGTGACGCCCTAAGTTTTCTGTCCAAAGTAGTAATCCACATGCTTGACGGAGCACGCAGCCTCATCTGCTATCTATATTTGATACACCTTTTACAGCAGGGGATGAGTATAGCACAGTTTGTATTTTTGCTTGAGATAGTAGGAGGTTTTTCTGCATGGTTTATGAGGATTAGTGAGGAGGTTGTAAAGGTAAAGCAGTGCAGTGTCGAAGTGAGCGATTTGCGTTCATATCTGGAGTTCGAGAGAACGATGCAGGAAAAATATCTGTTACCTGAGAACAATTTCTCTGAGATTGAGATTGTGTTTGACCATGTATCTTACCAATATGAAAATGCAAATCAGCCCGTTTTGAAAGACATTTCTTTTCGTATAAAAGCAGGGGAGCATATGGCATTAGTGGGACTAAACGGAGCTGGGAAATCCACACTGGTGAAACTGATAGCAGGACTGTACCTTCCTACAAGCGGTAATATCTATATTAATGGAATTAACACAAAAGAGCTGGACAGGGAAGAATACTATAGACATCAGGCAGCAGTGTTTCAGGATGCTTTTACTCTCGCCTATTCGATTGGTGAAAACATTGTGTTTGATGAGGAATGGGATGAATTGCTTATATGGGATTGTCTGAAAATGGCAGGGCTGTTCCAAAAAGTGGACAGTCTGCCCCAAAAGCTGGACACCTATTTGGGAAAGGATGTGGCGGAGGACGGAATCATGCTGTCCGGAGGGGAAATGCAAAAGCTTCTTCTGGCACGGGCTCTCTACAGGAATCCTACATTACTTTTGCTGGATGAGCCGACAGCGGCTCTGGATGCCATAGCGGAGTCAGAGATTTATGAGACATATAGTGAGACTTTAAAGGGAAAAACAGCCCTTTTTATCTCTCACAGGCTGGCGTCCACCAGATTCTGTGATGAAATACTGTTGCTTGCAGACGGACAGCTTGCAGAGCGGGGAACACATGAGGAATTATTGGAACGTGGCGGAGCCTATAGTGAACTGTTTCAGGTACAGAGTAAATATTATGAAGCACACGCTGAGCAGGAAATGGGGGAGGTGGTATAAATGTCTGTGAAAGAAATGTGGAAATACTTGACTTTTCAGACCAAAGGGTATCGTATTATTGAAGCTGTAATCGTGCTTGGTGCCATCTGCGGCGCAGCCACAGCTTATATCAACAGCTTTCTCTATGCAAGAATTTTAAACCAGCTTCTGGCAGAAAATTATACACGGGCAATCCGGATGACGATTGTTATGACGGCTCTTGTGTTTGGCGCGAAAATTGTCAGTGAGGGATGTAATGAAGTTTTTGGGCATTATATAGCCCCCAGCAGGGACGAGACCAAGAAACGCACAGCAAAAAAAGCATTCATTATGGAATTTGAGGAAATGGAAAAAGCGGAAAACCTGAGTGCCTTTCGCAGAGTGAGGGCAGGTGAAAACGGTGCCGGTGAAATTGATGATCAGCTTCGGGCAATTTATGAGTTTTTTACCGAATGTGTGAAAGTTTTTTTTGCCCTTGCCTTTCTGGCGGTATTGCTTGTAAAAACTGCTTTTGCAGGAACCGGTCTGGGAAAAGCAATTGTACTTACAACGATTCTGGTCGTGATATTCGTGACAACGCTGTGGTTAAACTTTCGAATTACGGATTACATCGGTAAAAGACAGGTGGAAATGAATTTGGAAAATGAGAAAGGAAATTCGCTGACAATGTACCTGTTCAGCGCAATTTCCAATGAACAAGCGCTGCCGAATGTGCATCTGTACAGAATGCAGAAATACCTGACAACTAAGTGGAATAATAGTATTGTGCCGCTTGCTAAAAGCTTTACAGCATTTGGTGAGTTTGAAGGAAGGCAAAATGCAAAATTTTCTTTGATGGTGCAAGTGCTGGCCGGATACATTTATGTGTATGTAGCAATCAATGCCTTGGGTGGAATTATTTCGTCTGGCGATGTGTTGATGTATGCCGGCGCGATGGTCACGATGATGTCAGGTGTGCAGGGAATCTTATTGCGTTACAATCAGATACGATATTGTAATGAATATTTGAAAACTTACGAGGAATTCATTAAACGCCCGAATATGCACTACGATGGGACGCTCCCTATTGAAAAACGGGATGACAACCGGTATGAGCTTTCCTTTTCTCATGTGTCTTTCAAATATCACGGGACGGAGGAGTATATTCTGAAGGATATATCCTTGAAATTCCATATTGGGGAAAAACTGGCGCTGGTTGGGAGAAACGGTGCAGGTAAGACTACTTTGATTAAGCTGCTTTTGCGATTGTATGAACCGACAGAAGGAAGTATACAGTTGAACGGAATTGATATCGGAAAATATGATTACGATGAGTATTTGCAGATTTTTTCTGTGGTATTTCAGGATTTCACATTGTTTGATTTCCCCTTGGATGAAAATATCGCAGGTGGGGAGACGGTAGACGAAGAACGGATACAACAAGTTTTAGAGCAGATGGGATTATCAGAGCGAGTGGAGGAGATGCCACAGAAAGAGCATACCCTGCTCTATCATGAGACCGGTGAGGGCGTGGCGCTGTCCGGTGGTGAGGCTCAGAAGGTGGCGATTGCCAGAGCTCTTTATAAGGATGCTCCCTTTGTGATTCTGGATGAGCCTACGGCGGCATTAGACCCCATTGCGGAGGCGGAAGTGTATGAGAACTTTGATTCCCTGATTGGAGAAAAGACGGCGATTTACATTTCCCACAGGATGAGCAGCTGCAAATTCTGTGACAGAATCATTGTGCTGAATCAGGGTGAAATTGCGGAGGAAGGCAGCCATGATATTCTGCTATCTCAGGGTGGAATCTATGCGGACCTCTATCAGACACAGGCGGCATATTATCAATAATTTGAGTCTTGACAGAACTGTGCATAAGGTGTATATATCTATATATACAGATAATATACACGAAAAGGGGAATATAGATGATAGAGATGAAAGCAGTAACCAAACAATTGGATAAGTTCCGGCTAAAGCCAGTCACTTTTTCTATTCCGAATGGCTATATCTGCGGACTGGTGGGAGAAAACGGTGCGGGTAAGACGACACTGTTACATCTTCTGTTAGGGTTATATAGGATGGACGGTGGAGAGCTTTCGATAGATGGCATGGGCTATGGGAATGCAGAAAAAGAGCTGCATGACAGGATTGGAACAGTGCTGGTGGATGATTTGTTCGACCGGAGAGTATCCTTACTCGAAAATGCGGATTATTACGGCAGCTTTTACAGTAAGTACAATCGTGAGGAGATGCTTCGGTATCTGGAGCGGTTTCACCTGGACAAGGGCAGGAAATTTGGCAGGCTTTCCAAGGGAGAAAAGCTGAAATGCCAGTTTGCTTTTGCCCTCTCTCATGATGCAAAGCTGCTTATATTGGATGAGCCCACCGCCAATTTTGATCCGGAGTTTCGCACGCAGTTTTTTGAGATTTTAAAGGAATATATTGCGGATGGAACGAGGAGTGTGATTCTGGCTACACACTTGACGGAGGATATCGACCGGATAGCGGACTATTTGATTTATCTAGAAAAGGGGGAGCAGATTTTCACGGGAGACCTGGAGCAGTTTCGCAGTAAGTACCGCATGGTTACCGGGGATAAATACCAATTGAAGAAGCTGCCGGAAGAGAATTTGATTCACATAGAGGAAGGACCTTACGGTGCGAAAGCGCTGGTGTCCCACAACAGATGGGTGCAGTATGGAGAGTTACAGGTTACCTATCCGACCATTGAGGAGTTTATGTTTTTTTACAGTAAGAGGGGGAAGAGAGCATGATGAGACAGATTGCCTTGGATTATTTCAGAGGGTTTCGATGGAAGCTAAACAGCAAAGAAAAGAAAACTATCTATGTAGGATGGCCTACGATTTTTTTGTGGGTGTGGATTATGTACGATAATGTACAACGATTTTCCAATCGAGGTAATCTGGGAATGTGGTGGGAAAGTGTGGTAGTGATACTTCTTCTTATTCCTCCTTGTTTTTCCATGATTTCAGCATCTTTTCATCCGGCGAGGCTGGGAAAGATGTTATACCTTATTCCCATGACAGAGGATGCACGCAGAGAGTATATTTACCGCTCCTATTATTTTCGAATGGGTGTTCAAATGCTTGTGGCAGTCATCGCTTTTTTGGCGACAACTTTTTTGGTAGAGTATGATATTTTGTTAGCCGTAGTGTTTTTGTTGAATTCGTTATTTGGCTCCATCATGGTTTTAAGCGGAAGAAGCGATGAAAAAGGGAATGGATATTGGAGTGCTATTACAGGACTTTCACTTTGCTTTCAGCTTTTATTTATTGTGTTTATGTTTGGCAGTGAGGGATTGTGGAGCGAAATATTTTTCCTCATACTTTTTCTGTCAGTCAGTGTTCCTATTACTTTAAAGTGTCGTAAGTATATCAAGAGAAACTTAGAGAGTGCGGTCAGATACGAAGACCCTGTGGACTGATGGAGGAAGGCACATGAAGATTACAATTTACCCTCAGGGGACGTTGGCAATCTATGAGCAGATTGTCAATCAATTAAAAAATGCAATCGTGACCGATGAATTAAAGGCAGGGGAAGCGCTGCCCTCCATCCGCGCGTTGGCGGCAGATTTGAGCGTCAGTGTGATTACCACAAAGCGGGCATACGAAGAACTGGAAAAGGAAGGCCTGATTCGCTCCGTGGCAGGCAAGGGATTCTATGTGTGCGAATACAATACGGATTACCTGAAGGAAAAGCAGTTGATGATGCTGGAGGGACGCCTTGGAGACGTGATACGGGAGGCGAAGCAGGCGGGGCTTAGCTGCAAGGAGTTTTTGGAGATGGCGGAGGCCTTATATAAGGAGAACTGAGATGGAACAGGCAATTCTTTTGTTTGAAAATGTCACCGGGAAAAAAAGTAAATTCCGGTTACAAAATATCAATTTCGCGGTACAGCCGGGATATATTTACGGACTTATGGGAGCGAATGGCGCGGGTAAGACGACATTGATGCGCTATATTCTGGATGATACAGCCCGGTATACCGGACATATCTATGTGGATGGAGAAGACGTGCATACGGGGCATGCTCATGTTATGAACAAAATAGGTTTTGTCTCGGAGGACAATCAGTTTTTGGTAGACAGAACCTGTAGGCAGAATGTAGAGATACTTGGGATGTTGTATGAGAACTTTGATACCGGACTTTTTGAGGATACAATGAAGCAGTTACAGGTATCGCCCACTAAGACGTACAAGAAGATGTCCAGAGGTGAGAAACTGAAATTTCAATTGGCTTTTGCGGTGGCGCATCACCCCTGCCTGTATCTGTTGGATGAGGCGACTGCCGGGATGGACCCTGTATTTCGGAAGGAGTATTTTGACATGCTTCAACAGTTGATTATGGATGAGACAGCTTCTGTCCTGATGACCAGCCACATCTCCTCCGAGATGGAGACAAAGACAGACTACGTAGGAATCATGGAAGAGGGAAAGCTGATACGCTTTGGGGAGAGTCTGGATGTGATTCCGGCTCTGGCAAAAGAGGGGAGTGCATGCTATGAATTTTAAACAGCAAGACATACTGGAACGGTTTTTTAAGGAGGAGACCACGTGGTTCCCGGACCATTTCGGGTTAGATATGGCGGGATATTTAGTGCTTGGCATCGCTGCGCTGGGGCTGATGTTTCCGTTTCAAGTCTGGGAGCAGGAAAAGACGTATTTATTCTTTTTCTATTTTGAGTTAATAGGATTATATCTTCTGATGCAGAGATATTATGTCATTAGGCAGGATGGAAAGCAGACAGCGCTCGCGGAGGTAATCAGGTTCCTTCCGGTGGAGCGGAAAGAACTTGCGTATTACCGGCTGAAAAAACTTTTGAAGATTTGTCTGTGGTTGACCGGGATTACTATGCTATGTCAGGTGTTTTTTGCGGCAGTGGCGATGCATACCTTTTCGCCGGTTAATATTTTGGCACCGCTGACATTGTGTTTTATAGCACCTATGCTGTTACTGGGATTAGCGTGCTTATACAGGAAATAGTGAAAGTGTCAAAAATTGACAAAATATGCGCAGTTGTGATATGGTTTTCACAGTTGATTTTTTACTGAATGAAAGGCGTACAAAAATGCGTAAGAAAATAATATTGTGTGTAGGCGTTTTGCTTATGCTGGCAGCATTTGTTTTGGGCGGAATGAAATTGCTCCGCGTGAAAGAGGCGAGACAGTCAGGAATCTGTTTGGCTTTTGATGATTATTATCCGGATAATTGGGAATCCTATTTTGATTTGTTTGATGAATATGGAGTAAATGTTACTTTTTTTGTAACGCTGTATGAACCCACTGATTTCTGTTACAAAGCCATAGACAGAGGACATGAGATTGGTTTCCATACAGCAGGGCATGTGCCTGTTCCGGAGATGTCAGAAGAGCAGCTGAAGGAGCAGATTCTGGATCCGATGGAGCGGTTTAAGGAGCAGGGAATAGAACTCACATCGTTTGCGTACCCCGGTGGTGCACGCAATGAAGACACAGATAAATTTCTTTTGGAACATTTTAACTTAGTGAGATGCGCGTATAAGTATCAGGTCAATGGTAAAGATGTTTTGAGACATGGAGTGGTAGAATCGATGCCAATTGACTTTCACTATTACTCATTGAAAGAGGAGTCGGAAGAGGCATTTAAGAATCGGATTGATTCTATGATGGAGGAGCTTTCCAACAATGTAGGCGCTGTGGCATCCATCTATTCTCACGGAATTGATGACGGTGCAGAGTGGTGTGTATCAGAAAAAAGATTGCGGTACATATTCGAAAAAGCAGATGAGTATGGTTTGAAATTTTACACCTTTAAAGAGTTACAAAAAGACTAAGGAAAGCCTCAGTCTTTTTTTTCAAAGTGTGCACAAAGAGAAGCTCCCTCCAAGGGGAGACTATAATCTATGTTTGCATCCTTGGAATAATAGTTTTTTTCTTTGCCGAGAGTCCAGCCAACAAAGTGATATCCGTCTGCCGGAACAGCAGATAACGTCACCGGATAATCCGTATAATAGATGCCTGTCCATGAACCATCCGTGCAGTCGGGAGTGATGGTATTGACACTGATGGTACCACCTTCCGAGACATCTGTCCGTATGGTGAGTTGAGCAGTTTCGCCGGAGAGACCGAATTCTTCCGCAAGGTATTCACGCATTTTGTCCGGACGTTTTGTAAAATAATCTACAAGCCAGTCTTCCGACTTACCCCACAGTTCCATGTGGATGTTCCAAGTGTCCATAGCTGCCCGTGCGGCATCTAAAGTAAGTTCCGTATTTAACAAATCCAAAAATGTCAGTACAAACTGTCTGCAAAAAGTTGGATTTTGTTTGAGCGCTTTGTAGAGGGGACGTGTGTTAAACGCAGGACCGGCATAATGCGTATCCAGATTGAAGGTATTGATGTCGGTTTCCGGATAGCCATAGTCCAGATTTTCCAAATCCATATCGTATAATGCCCATCTCCAGAGACCATCCTCGTACTCACCGGCGCCGGTATTTCGGCTTCGCCAGCAGATAACATTTTTGTCTTCCGAGAAGTCCATGTTTCCGAAGAAGAGATTGATGCAGGAAAAATCAATAAAGCTTTGGATGTCCACGATGTTGCAAAAGGCTTCGTATGCGTCAGGAGATGAGAGGGAGTGAGTCTGAATAAAGTTGTAAATCCTGTCATACATTTCCTGATCGTCCTTTTCGCCGGAATCTGCATAGCCGGCTTTTATGATGACCACATTGTCCCGGTCTAAACCATAGTGAGATTCAAAATAATAAGTATTATACTTCTCCTGAGCAATGGTTATATACCAGGGACATCCATTGATATAAACCATGACTTCCATATTTTCGGCGGATGCCACATCTCTTCCCTGCATCATGTGCTGAATGAATCCGTTCATGAATCCGGAACGTAAAACAATCGAATGAACAGGGTATTCCTGACGGAAAGGAGAATCAGCAAAAAAATTACCTACCCCGTAGTTATCTCTTGCGATAACAGAAAAACGTTTATTGTCCTCCTCGCGAGCGGAAGCACCTTGAATACGGATTCCTACGGGGTGCTCGATACTTAATTCCCCGTTTTGAAAGAGTGAAAAAAACGCCGGACGTTCCCACTCATCACCCCGCTTCAGATAGTTGGGGGTGGGGGCTACTCCATCACCACCGGTAGTCAGCCAGTCCTCATATTCCTTTCCGGTGACATAAATGCCAAAGTCCCCGAATAAATCGTCGGAATCAACAATCAGAGATATAATGGTGTCACAAGGGAAATTTTGCTCTCCGACAAAATAAGTGGAAGATACAATCTCACTGGTTTCGCCATAGGAATTAATTGCTATGGCGCGAATGACATCGGCTACCTGTGGGGTATGGATGTCTGCGGTAGAGGTTGTCACATCAATGGAACCGGACGGGGAACCAATTAAAATAGGCTCCGTGTATTTATAATCTTCTGCCGAAGGAATACTCCCGTCCGTGGTGTAATAGATAACAGCGTTATCATCGCAGGATATTTCCAGAGAAAAGGGAGTAGTGTAAATGCCGCTTTTTACCGAAAAAGTCGGGGTGCTCAATGTCGCGATCCCTTCGGCGACAGCCTGTTTTTTTGATGTAACCGCCAGTGCATATAGGCAAAACATGCCAGCAAATATGAAAATGAGAATAGATATAATTTTATATATAGGTTTCATAACACATTATTATAGCATATACATCCCAAGATATCTATTGGGGAGGAGAGAATTTTATTGTAATTTGCGCAGTTGAGTGTTATTCTGTAAACAGTTTATGGTGGACGGAAAATACTAGATTTAAGGAGCCGGTGAAGTATGCCAAAATACCGACATGAGCTGAAATTTCTGTGCCCGGAGCAGGAGCTGCACTTGATTGAGATGAAAGTCAGGCAACTATGCATGCCGGATGCACATGCTGATGAAAGCGGAATTTACTACATTAGAAGCGCATATTTTGATTCCTTGGAGGATGAATGCCTGTCGGATAATTATGATGGTGTGGATGACC
>JAILPF010000558.1 GCA_024699575.1 Acetatifactor sp.
TGTTTATCGCTCCGTAAAGGGATCCTGCTCCAAGCACCAGCCTTCCCTCCGTTTTCTCAACAATAAACTGCATTATGGCATACCCATGCTTTGGTTCGTACAATGACAACAATATGAAGAATGTAACCTCGGTAAGCGCTCCGCTTTTGATGTTATCTTTCATGCTCTTCCCTCATTTTATTTGGACTCGAAAGCGCTCTGCACTTCCTCTATCTTAAAACAATTATCTTGTTCCTTTTTTATATTACGATTACTGTACTATCGTTAACCGTAATATAACACTAACCGTAATAGTTGTCAACTACTTTTTAATGAATAAAAAAGTGGCGTTGCCACTTCAACCGAGTTGCTTAGCAACTCGTGATCTTATGCGTCCTGACGGACGCAATTTCCTATAATGTAAAAAATAAAAACCCCGGACAATTGTCCAGAGTTTATTAATCTCAATAGCATTCTATCAAATCAAAATTCCTTCAAAATGATCTATCTCATGCTGTATAATCTGTGCTGTAAAATCTGTGTATTTTCCATGCTGCGGCTTAAAGTTCTGATCCAGATAATCCACCTCAATCACCTTATAGCGTGTGCATGGTCTGACACCATCCAGTGAAAGGCAGCTTTCTTCCGTCTCATATTTTCCGCTCTTCTTTGTAATCACCGGATTAATCATTGCAAACATAAATGGCCCCATTGCAACAACAATGATACGCTTCCGCACTCCAATCATGTTTGCAGCCATTCCAACGCATCTTTCCCTGTTTTCTTTTAACGTATCCAAAAGATCCACAACTACCTGCTTGTCTGCCTCCGTTGCAGGCTCAGACTTCTGTTGTAGAAAAAATGGATCTCTTACTATCTTCTTAACCATAATTTCTAATCTTCTCCCACCAAATGAACTGTTTTATAATCGTGCCCTACCGCTGGCAAAAACTTCTCAATCACATCTTCCGTATGTAATTTCAAACTGGAAGTATTCACGCACGGATGGCATCCGATATATTCCTCTTTCAACACATCCTCATCTATCAAAAGCTGCACCACATGATCTTTATCGTTTATCAGCCCCATAATACTTACGGAGCCAGGCTCAATATCCAGATACTTAAGCATATCCTCCGGTTCTGCAAAAGAAAGTCTGGAGGAATTAATCTGTGCGGATAACTCTTTCGTCTTAAACTTCTTGTCGCCTGGCATCATCAGTAGATAAAATGCCGTCTTCTGGCGGTTGCAAAGAAACAGATTCTTGCAGATTACAACTCCTAAGATAGTATCTACTTTGTTGCAAGCCTCCATGGTATCTGTACGCTCATGATCTGTTCTTTTATATTCCATTCCCAGTGAATCCAAAAAATCATATGTCCGCACTTCTCTCGGTAAACGACCTTCCAGATTCACAGGTCTTCCTTCTAATAATTCCATAATCTTTTTCCCATTCCTCTTTCGTCATAATATCCGTATGCCCTGATTGTTATCTACAGCTCCAGCACCTGCTCTATTTTCTCTACCATCTCAAGGTATTCCGATACAAAAACCGAATAATTTTCTCTGATATAGTCTGCATCCTCACTCGCTGCTGCCTTTTCAAGCTCAAATGCTTTTTCAGCCAATGCATTTGCTCCTATCGTCTTAGAAGTACTCTTTAACGCATGGATTTTTACCTTAAATTCACGCCAGTCGCCACTTTCAAAATAGGTATCCAGTTCTTGTTTCTTTTTCTGGCTTTCCTGCGTATAATCTGTAAGAATTTCTTTATAGAAATCAAGTTCTCCAGCGCAATATATAAGGGCTGTATCTACATCAATTCCTAATTGTGAAAGCCCATCCAAAAGATTTTTCGGTTCCTGTTTTACGGATGATACTCCATCGTCCTTCTTTTCTGTCGGCATATCTTCTAACGGCTTTTCGTCTGGTACTGTATTCTGTATCCCAGATTCCAATACATCTTTCGGAAGCCATCTTTCTAATATTTTTTCAAGCTCTTTTACGTCAATCGGTTTTGACAGATAATCATCAAATCCCGCAGACAAATACTCTTCTTTTGCACCATTCACCGCATTTGCAGTAAGCGCAATTACCTTGGTATCATCCGGAAGCAGCTTTTCTGACTTCATTTTGGCAAGTGTTTCTTTGCCATCCATTTGTGGCATCATATGATCCAGCAAAATCATATTGTAATGCTCTTTTTTCAGGCATTCTAGTGCGTCAAAACCGGATTTTGAGAGATGCGGTGTTATTCCGAACAATCCCAATAGATTCTGTGCCACCTTCAAATTCATCTCATTATCATCTACCACTAATATGCTCGCTCTTCCTATTTGGCGTAAATGGTTTTCATCCTGTTTCCGGCTCTGTATAAGTCTTTTTTCATAATCACCAATAGGCATGCCATCTTCAATCTGTTGACGGATAACAAAATAAAACGTTGAACCCACACCATACTCACTTTCAACCCGGATTTCGCTCCCCATCATTTTGAGAAGGCTTATCACAATGGACATCCCAAGTCCTGTTCCCTCTATGCCATGATTCTTTTCCTCATCCAATCTTTCAAAGGACTCAAACAGCCTTGGCAAGTCTTCCTTTCGGATACCTATTCCGGTATCTTCTACTGCTACATACAAATCAATATTGCTTTCTTCTCTTTGTTCTTCCCGAATAGTAAATCTTACATACCCTTTCTCTGTATATTTAACAGCATTTGTTAAAATATTTAGAATGACCTGTGCAAGACGCACATCATCACCTATCATCCGTGTTGGCAGCTTTTCATCTACTTCTACTATGAAATCCAATCCCTTACTCTTTGCCCGTTCCATAACAGAAACAATAAGATTATTAATTACAGATGCCGTATCATAGCTGACCGGTACAATTTCCATTTTTCCTTCTTCTATTTTTGAGAAATCAAGAATACTGTTTATCAAGGAAAGTAATGTCTTACCAGCATTCTGGATATTGGAAGAATATTCTAAAATTTTCTCATCATCGGCTTCTCTTAAAATCATTTCATTCATACCAAGCACTGCATTGATA
>JAILPF010000569.1 GCA_024699575.1 Acetatifactor sp.
ATTGTGGGTGATCATGAGACAGGTAAGATGTTCTTCTTCAACAATTTTTGCGGTCATTTTTAAAACCTTTTCAGCAGTAGCCGGATCTAAAGCAGCGGTGTGCTCATCCAGAAGTAAAAGTTTTGGTGGATTGAGGGTTGCCATCATCAGAGTCAGCGCCTGACGTTGCCCACCGGATAAGAGACCGACCGGCTGCTGCATTCTGTCTTCCAGCCCCATGTCCAAAAGAGCAAGACGTTCACGAAACAGTTTCTTGTCTGCTTTGGAAACTTTGGATAACCATCCGCCTTTTCCGGCAGCCAATGCAAGGTTCTCTTCAATGCTCATACCGGGAGCACTCCCACGCATAGGATCCTGAAACAGTCTTCCAATATGTTTGGCGCGAGCATGTTCCGGCATCAGGGTAATATCCTGACCATCCAGAGTAATCCGCCCCGTATCTGTGATGAAGCTGCCACAGATAGCATTAAACAGAGTGGATTTCCCGGCTCCGTTGGAACCAATGATTGAGATAAAATCTCCGGAAGCTACTTCTAGGGATAAATCATCGATAGCAATTTTGGCATTGGGAGTTCCGGGATAAAAAGTTTTGGAAATATGTGAAATCGAGAGCATTTATTTTCCCTCCTTTGCAAAACGATGCGCCATTCTTCTCTTTACGAGTGGATACTGCTGCTTCAGATAAGGTCCTGCAATGGCAATGATAACGATGACGGAGGAAACCAGCTTTAACATAAAGGCGGGCATATTGAAGCGCAGAGCAATAGTGTATACCAGACGGAAAACGATTGCTCCCAACACAGCGCCCAGTGCGCGAAGCGGGATGTTCCCTTTGCCCAGGAAAGCATTACCAATCAACAGAGAGGCCAAGGCAATGGTGACCATGCCGGTTCCGATATCTATGTTCACTGATTTTTGTGACTGGGCTAAAAGGCATCCTGAGAGTGCGGTGAAGGCGTTGGCAATACATAAGCCCACGAGAGTGGTGAATACCGGGTTGATGGAGGAAGAACGAACCATGTCCGGATTGTTCCCGGTAGCTCTGATAGCAAGACCCAGCCGGGTGCGAAGAAACAGTGACAAAAACAGTACCACCATAACAACTGCGATAAGGGCGATGAATAGTTTATATTCTTCGGCAAAAACAGTTTCACCAAGAAACTCCTTTAAGCGTGTAAAGACGGTTTCGGTTTTATTCATATTTAAAAGGGAAGCATTGCCCATGATAGCGATATTAATGGAATACAGGGCAGTGTTCACAATGATTCCGGCGAGGAGACTGTCAATTCCCATTTTGGTCTGCAAAAAGGCGGTAATCAGACCGGAGAACATTCCGGCGCACATTGCTGCCAATATGGATAAATAGGGATGCCCCGAGATGGCAACCACGGCGCCGACGCATGCTCCGAGAGTGAAGCACCCATCGGTGGAGAGGTCGCAGACATTTAACATGGAATAGCTTAAAAACAGTGCGAGGACTGTCAGCGAACTGATCAGTCCAAGCTCAAGTGCGGTTTGTAAAATAGTCATGATTAATACCTTTCTATTTCAATTCATCAAAACTTTCTGCGGTGGTAATGCTTTCTATTTTCGTACAGTAGGGAGCAAAAGTAGTGGAAAGTTCATCGAAGTTCATTCCTAATTTTTCGCAGATATCTGTGTTGATTGTGGCGGTTCCGTTATCAAAGGTTTTGACCGGCGTCTCAGCAGGAGATTTGCCGTTTACTAAGATATCGGCAATCATGTTAGCTGTTTCCACACCGAGATTTGCGTAATCCACACCGTATCCGAGGAATGCTCCGTTTAAAGCGAAGGAATCGGCGCCTGTGTAATGAGGAACACCTGCATCGGCAAGCAGTTCATAGATGGAAAGCTCAGCCTGCATGATGGTGTTGTCACTGGGGGTAAAGATGGCTTGTGCTCCATCGGATACAAGTGCCTGTGCTGCTAATGTGACTTCATCAACAGTGGTTCCGGTGCGCTCTACACATTCAATACCTTTGGCTGAGAGAAACTCTTTGGCTGCTGCGATTGCGGTAGTGGAGGAATCCTGACCTACGTCATAGAGAAGACCTACCTTTGTAACATCGGGATTGGCAGTAAGAAGCAGATTCATCACTGCTTTGGTATCCAGATAGTCGGAAGTTCCGGTAATGTTGTGACCGGGTTTCTCTAAGGAGTCGACAACCCCGGTGGCCAGAGGATCGGAAACAGCTGCAAATACGACGGGAATCTGATTGTCTTCCGTTGCAGCCTGCATTGCCATGGCAACGGGGGTAGCTACGCCTACCATCAAATCCACATCGTCTGCTATAAAGTTGGCAACAATCTGAGAGAGAACATTTGCATCGGCGTTACAGTTGTCATACGAAATCTCAAAGGTCACGTTTTTTTCTTCCCCGAGATTGGTGAGCTGTGACTGAATATTGTCCACAATCTGATTCAGGGAAGCATCATCTACATAGTTGCAGATACCAATTTTAAAAGTAGTGTCAGCTGACGCTGTGCTGTCTGTAGTGCCCTGCGCAGCGGAAGCATTTCCGCAAGCGGTAAGCCCAAGAACCATAGTAGCTGTGAGTAATGTTGCAATTAATTTTTTCATAGAGTTTCTCCTTTGCGCAAACAATAGATGTTTTACTGGGAGATTTTTACAATAAAAAAACCTGTCCCAGACTGTTTCATGCTGGGACAGGATTATCATTCATCCTGCGGTGCCACCCGGCTTGACGTATCAACGATACGCCCTCTTGCGCATACTATCATATGCAGACCTTTTATCACGGAGAGTCACACTCCGTCTCACATACTCTGTAAAAACATTTCTGCTCGCCCTCAGAAGCCCATTCAATTCTATGTTCTCTGCTGCATTCCCACCACCAACAGCTCTCTGGAAAGAGAAGGGATAAAATCTACTCACTCTTCTTCAACAGTTTAATATATTAAAGCACATCCCTTAATAATTGTCAAGAAAATCTTAAATAATGATAGTGTAAAGATATCGTTGGATGGAGACAATAAGGGAGTTCCTCAGATTACAATGATTTATTTCCTGTTTTCACCATTTTAACTTTGATATCTGTTTCT
>JAILPF010000022.1 GCA_024699575.1 Acetatifactor sp.
CCATCAGTAGCAGATAATGTTACCAAGACCATTGCATTCAACAAGATTGAGAATGTATTTATCGGTATCATCGCAGGTATCATTGGTTCTGCTTGTTATAATAAATTTAAAGGAACAAAACTTCCTGATTTCCTTGCTTTCTTCAGTGGAAAGAGATGCGTAGCCATCATTTCCGGTCTTGCTTCCATTCTGGCAAGTGTCGTATTGCTGTTCGTATGGCCCATCATCTTTGGTCTGCTTGTAAAAGTGGGCGAAGGAATTGTAAGCCTTGATGTTGTCGGTGCAGGTATCTACGCATTCCTAAACAGACTGCTGATTCCTACCGGACTTCATCATGCGCTGAACAATGTATTCTGGTTTGATACCATCGGTCTTGGTGACCTTTCCCATTACTGGGCAGGCGAGACCAGTGCAGATGTAACATGGTCACTCGGTATGTACATGGCAGGCTTCTTCCCTTGTATGATGTTCGGTATCCCCGGTGCGGCACTGGCAATGATCAGAAGTGCCAAATCCAACAAGAAGAAGGTTGCAATAGGTCTGGTTGGCTCTGCTGCTCTCTGCGCATTTATCTGCGGTGTAACTGAGCCATTCGAGTTCGCATTCATGTTCCTTGCACCTGCTCTTTATGTTGTATATGCTTTGTTGTATGGTATCTTTACTGCAATCACTGTTGCACTTGGATTCCGTGCAGGATTCTCCTTCTCTGCAGGATTCACAGATTTGGTATTCTCTGCATCACTGCCTGCAGCAGCTAAGACATGGCTCATCATTCCTCTTGGAATCGCAGCATTCGTTGTGTTCTATGCAGTGTTCAGATTTGCAATCACCAAATGGGATTTGAAGACTCCCGGGCGTGAGGACGACGAGGAAGAGGAAGCTAAGATTGAACTTGCAAACAGTGACTTTACTGCAATGGCTACCGTTATCTTGGAAGGTCTCGGTGGCAAAGAGAATGTAAAAGAATGTGATTACTGTGCAACCAGACTTCGTACAGAAATCGTTGACTACACAAAGGTTGATGAGAAAATCATCAAAAAATCCGGTGTTGCCGGTGTCATTCGCCCTTCAAAGACAGCTGTTCAGGTAGTGGTAGGACCCAAGGTTCAGTTTGTTTATGATGAAATGAAGAAAATGCTGTAAAAAACAGGGGGCTGCCGCATTCTTTCAGCGACATGCTCCCTGTTATATTTACTCATTCTATTTTCCTTCCGGCAATATCCCCTGGAATATGGATGCCTGAAAACCATTCAAGAATTTTATTTTTTTGCGAGCAGAGTGTTATTTGCAAAACTCGCATAACAGTTCGAGCGGTAGCACCCCTCCTACGAGCGTGTATGATAAAATGCCTTTTTTCTGATGTTCAATGGCAGATTTTGAAGTGTGTGCGTAGAAACCTGTTTGAGGCGAAGCCGAGTTTTTCGAGCACACGCAATCAAACAAAATCTGCTTGAACATCCTAGAAAAAAGAGCATTTTTGAGTCCATGCCCGTAGGAGGGGGTGCTACCGCTCGAACTGTTATGCTCAAACATGTTGCAAATAATACTCTGCAAAAAAATAAAATTCTTTCATTTCAGGTAACATATCCCAGGGGATATTACCGGAGGAGAAGATAATGGGATAAAAAAAGCAGGGAGCATGTCGCTGAAAGAAATGCGACAGCCCCCTGTTTTTTAATTGTTATATAGTTCCATTAGAATATTCTGTGGATAATCTCCGAATTTCTCTCCAAACAAGTTAAAGCCACCACAATATTTGGCGTCTTCCTTTACTTCCAATTTCAAACGAATAAAATCACCTTCACACATCCCCAGGCTTTGCATGGTTTCGTTGGAAACCTGCTGGCCGTCCATAAAGGTCCCATCTTCTGTTACTTCCACGGTGCGAAGAAGTCCGTATTGAGTGGAATAGGGATTCCACCACTCGGGGTTCAATTTTCCGCGTCTGTCTCCATAGTCACCTGTGCAATGCAGGATTCCAAGCTCCTTTGAGTTGATGGAAATCGTGACATCCGAAGGCCAGTCATTATTGTATCCTAATGCTTCAGAACAAATCTCAAAGGAGAATCTCACACGTTTCGCTTCATTGTAACGCAAAAACTGATTCGTGAAGCGATATTCCAAATAGCCCTGGCTGAGCCATATCAGCTGTGCTTTGAAACGTGATGGGCTGGTAAAGATTCCAATATTGTCTTCAAAACCCAAGTCCTGTGCCTCGGAGACCATTCCGCAGGAGGGCTTAACAGAATAATCAAAATAACATCCTACCGGCATGGCTTCGCGGTAGAGATAAGTTGGCTGCTCCACGGGAGGGCGATAGAACATGTCGATGGCAACACTGTTAATCAATACTCCACACAGCTTTTGTGAACCTTTTGAGCCGGGAATGGGCTGAACAGAGATTAACCCGGCATTTTCCAGTACTTTAATGTAGAGAGCAGCGCTGGAAAGGGGAATATCAAATTTTGTGGCGACATCCGAGATAATAGCCGGTTTGTCTGCCAGATAGTGCAAAATATCTAAACGGATTGGTGAGGACAAAGCTTTACAGATATCTACAATCTTGTCGCGGTCGTCCATATGTAATGTAAGATCCGGTTTCATAGTAGGAATTTTCCTTTCTTAAGTGGTGTAAAGCCCTAAAGTAATTGTGCGACAAAAGGCTCATATGTTTATTTATACATTATAATTGTACAAATGTAAAGACTTTAAAAACAGCAAATGTGTAAAAATAAAAGTTCAGAATTGTGCATTATTTACAAAAACAGATAATCAAAACAAAATGATATTGACATAAAACTTGTAGAGAGTTATGTTAAGTACATAAAAGTTGTAGAAATAAAAAGTTAGTACAAAATTATTGTACAAAAATATTGGACAAAAGGAGAGGCAATATGCTGACAGGATATCCGAGACCCCAGCTGGAGAGAGACAACTGGGTAAATTTAAATGGAACATGGAGATTTGCATTTGATGATGCTGACAAAGGAGAGAACGAGAAATGGTATGATGCGTTCCCTTCCGATACATTAGAGATTCAGGTGCCATATACTTATGAAACGAAATTAAGTGGCATCGGGGAGGAAAAATTCCATCCGGTTGTATGGTATCAGAAAGAAGTGGAACTCCACTCGAAGCAGAAGCATATGCTACTTCATTTTGAAGGGGTAGATTATGTGGCAAAAATTTGGGTGAACGGATGCTTCGCCGGAATACATACCGGAGCATATGCCAGATTTACCTGCGATATTTCTAAATATATAAAGGAAGGCAGCAATGTAATTGTTGTCCGCGCAGAGGACAGCGACAGTTGCGTACAGCCCAGAGGAAAACAGCGTTGGAAGAGTGAAAACTTTGGATGCTGGTATGTACAGACAACCGGAATCTGGAAAACGGTCTGGATGGAAGCAGTGGATGCTTCTTATATTGAATCCGTAAAAATCACACCGGATATTGACCGCGCAGTTGTGAAATATGAGGTGAAGTTACATAAATGGTTGCAGGAGAACGTTAAGCTTGCATGTGAGATTACACTGGATGACAAAAAAGTGACAACATGCGAGCTGGAGGCAGATACGGAGTATGTGACCTTTGAACTTTCTGTTGCCAATCCTGATGAACCATGGCAGATGGCTGTCTGGTCTCCACAGAATCCAAGACTGTATCGCACAGTCCTCAGATTGGAAGCAGGTGCCGAAAGGGACGAAGTCAAGAGCTACTTTGGCATGAGAAAGATAGAGATAAAAGGAGATAAAATCCTGCTAAACAACCTTCCGCTATATCAGAGACTGATTCTGGATCAGGGGTACTGGGAGGAATCCCATCTGACCCCGCCTTCCGAGGAAGCAATCATTAAGGACATCGATTTAATTCTGGCAGCAGGCTATAACGGACTTCGTAAGCACCAGAAGGTGGAAGATGAGCGTTTCCTCTACTGGTGTGATGTCAAGGGTGTTCTGGTGTGGTGCGAGATGCCTTCCCAGTATACCTATAATGATGATGTGGTAGAGCATTACACCAAGGAATGGATGGAGATTGTAAGACAAAATTACAATCATCCATGCGTAATTACCTGGACGGCATTCAACGAAAGCTGGGGTGTGGAAAAAATCTATACCAACAAAAACCAGCAGAAATTTACGGAAGGCATTTATCATCTTACCAAAGCTTATGATACCATGCGCCCTGTGATTGTGAATGACGGGTGGGAACACACTGTTTCCGATATTTTGACCCTGCATGATTATGAGGAAAAAGGTATTACCTTTGGCGTGAGATATGAGAACAAAGATGCAATTGTAAATGGAAAAATTCCCTTTAACCGTGACCGCTATGCCTTTGCGAAAGGCTATGAATACAAAGGCCAACCGGTATTGATCAGTGAATATGGTGGAATCGCATTCTCCGCTGAAAGCGGTTGGGGATATGGAACCCAGGTGAAGAATGAGGATGAATTTATCAATCGTTTTCGTGGCATAACCACAGCTATCAAGAACCTGGACTACAGTGTGGGCTTCTGCTACACCCAGGTAACGGATGTTCAGCAGGAGATTAACGGACTGTACACGATAAAAAGAGAACCCAAGGTGGATATTGAGAAGATCAGGAAGATAAACATGGAGGACTAATACTTTGAGAAGGTTCTTGAAAAAACGAAATGGGTATGCAGCTATTGCGGGTGTGGTTGCGATAATTTTGCTTCCCGAAAAAGTTTGTGCAAAAGAGTATCAAACGTATACAGAGTATAGAACCACCTACCGGGATGAAATCTACAGTGGTGAGACTGTGCAATGTGACATGAACGAAATCCCTGCAGAAGAAAGGACGGCATCCACTGCTCAGAGCGCGGTTCTGAACTTTGAGGTCGAAAAGACCGGATTGTATGTGCTGGGATTTGATTACAAATGTACCGGAGATAATATTCTCCAGACCAGTTTGACCATGAAAGTAAACGGAGAGATTCCCTATCGTGAACTGGAACATCTTTTCTTCAGTGATACCTGGAGGACAGGTGAAAAGGAGTATGACCGATACGGCAATGAGAGTATCGCTATGCCGGACAAGGTGAAAGAATGGAAATTTACTTATCTTAGGGATACCTCTTTCCTGCAGAATGACCCGTTGATGGTGTATCTGGAGGCAGGAGAGAATGAACTGGAGTTCACGGCTAATGAAGGATGCGTAGAACTGGGAGATATTTACCTTTCTGCACCGGTACAGCCGGCGGAAGACTGTATGGAGACGGCCGACGGAGAAGCTATGATTCTCATTGAGGCAGAGGACTTTGTGACTCGTAACTCGCCGAATATCAGAACAATTGCGAATTTTAATACACGCGTTACTCCCTACGATCCGGAATTAAAACGTCAGAACGTGATTGATGAAGCATCTTTTCGAATTGGCGGAACCAGTGTGGACTATCAGTTTACGGTGGATGAGGCGGGATACTATTATATTGCCTTTGACTACCTGCAAAGCAGCAAATCCAATTTTACAGTATATCGCAACCTTTACATAGACGGAGAGATTCCCTCAAAATCCTATGAAAATATACCGTTTGAATATACTACCGGATACTCGAGGAACAAACAGGAAATCCCCGTGTATTTAAGTCAGGGAACTCATGAACTGACACTGGAGGTGGCGCTGGAACCCTACGGGGAAGCAGTGTCAATCTTGAACGGGATTGTGGAACAGATTAACGATCTTGCACTTTCCGTCAATAAGATTACCGGAGGAAATATCAATAAATATCGTGATTTTGAATTGGAACAGTATGGCTTAAACATTGAAGGGAATCTGAACTCATGGGCAGACACTGTGGAAACTCTGTATGAGGAACTTGCAGCCATGGACCGATATGGCAAGAAAAACGGTGAAATCAAGCTTCTCGATACAGCTGTCAAGAGCTTAAGGCTGCTTGCAGAAAAGCCAAATGAACTTCCCCAGAACATTGATACCTTTTCTTACGGGGATAGTTCTGTAAGACAATATCTGACCACCGTTGCTGAGAATTTAAGCTATGGAAATCTTTCTCTGGATAAACTGTTTATTTACCAGAAGGATGCAGATCTGCCCAAAGCTCCCGGCTTTTTTGCCAGAATGGGGCTGAGCTTAAAACATTTTGTGGCCTCCTTCACTCAGAGCGATTATGCTCCCGGATATGCGGAATCCGATACTTTGGAAATCTGGGTAAACAGACCCAGACAATATCTGGAGATTATTCAGAGAATGGCAGACACGGATTTTACAGAAAAGACAGGAATTAAAGTCAACCTGTCCATTGTTCCGGATCAGCAGAAACTGATTCTCTCAAACGCATCGGGCAAAGCACCGGATGGTGCAATCGGTATCGCATCGGGCTATGTGTACGACCTGGCACTGAGAAATGCACTGGTGGACTTGCGGCAATTCGAGAATTTTTCAAGGGTCGGAAAAAGATTTGCTCCCGGAATGCTGATTCCGGGGGTGTGCGATGACGGGATTTATGCAATTCCGGAGACATTTAACTTTTATGTTATGTTTTACCGCACTGACATCTTTGAGAAGCTGAACCTGAAAGTACCGGATAACATGGAGGAAGTAAGAGAACTGCTTCCGGAGCTTACCAGAATGGGACTGGGCTTTAATACGCATGTGGCGAATATGCCGACCAAAACATTTGCGGCTACAGCTCCGTTTGTATTCCAGAACGGTGGAGATATTTTTGGAGATACGACAACAAAAGTACAGTTGGATACGGAAGAGGTCATCGGAGGATTAAAATATCTGACTGAGAATTTTACGGTTTATGATATGGATTATGAAATTTTAAACTTTTATCAATCCTTCCGGGATGGTAGAACACCGATTGGTGTTTCGGATTATGCTACCTATAACCTGCTTACGAATGCGGCACCGGAGCTTAACGGCTGCTGGGAAATAGCACTTTATCCGGGACTTGTGGCCGAGGACGGTACGGTCGACCGCTCCACCTCGGGAGCGGCGGAAAGCTGTATTTTATTTCAATCCTCAGATAAACAGGAAGCAGCATGGAAATTCATCGATTGGTGGATGTCTGATGAGGTGCAGACAGAGTTTTCCTTTACCCTGCAGACCACGCTGGGAAATGAGTATATGTGGAACTCTGCAAACTTAAGTGCCATTGGCAATGCTCCCTGGAGTGAGAAAAATAAGCAGGTCATTCTGGAACAGATAGGATGGACCAACGAGATGCCCAGAGTGCCCGGAAGCTACATGATAGAGCGAGAACTTGGAAACGTACTGATTAACGTGGTTACCAACAATCAGAACATCAGAACAGCCATTGATAATGCACAGAAAAGAATCAATTCGGAACTGCAGCGTAAGCTGGAAGAGTTCGGGTATATCGACAGCGAGGGCAATGTGAAAAAAGAACTGATTGCACCGAACAAAGAGCTGATAGAGGAATGGTTAGAATGAAAAGAAAGAAACGCAAAATTAATACAGCAGTCTGGTTCTTAATGCCATATGTATTGCTGTTTTCCATATTTATTGTAATTCCCGTTGCGGCGGCAATCGTTCTCAGCTTTACGAATTATGATGCGGTTCAGACGCCGGGCTTTATAGGATTTTTAAATTATATCAACCTGCTGACCCAGGATGAAATTTTTATGCAATATGTTTTGCCCAATACCTGTGTGTTTGCGTTTGTAGTCGGACCCATCGGTTACATTTTGTCCTTCCTACTGGCATGGATGCTTGCACAGATCAGCAAAGGACCCAGAACGGTGCTTGCACTGTTAATCTATTCCCCGTCCATGACATCAGGAATTGCCATGGCGGTAGTGTGGAAGATTATTTTCGCAGGAGACAAGATGGGATATGTGAATTACCTCCTGATGAGCCTGGGAATCACGAATGCGCCGATTCTGTTTACGACGGATGCAAAATACCTGCTTGGAATCATGATTGTAGTTTCCGTGTGGAGCAGCATGGGTGTTGGATTCCTGGCTATACTTGCCGGAATCCTGAATATTAATCCGGAGTATTATGAGGCGGCGATGATTGATGGAATGAAAAATCGCCTCCAGGAAATTTTCTACATTACGATTCCGCAGATGAAACCGCAGATGATGTTCGCAGCAGTTATGGCGGTGGTAAATACCTTTTCCGTGGGAGCCATCGGCGTGCAGCTAAGCGGTTCTAACCCGACGCCCAACTATGCGGGACAGCTGATTGTAAATCACATCGAGGATTACGGATTCCTGCGCTACGAGATGGGCTATGCTTCTGCAGTATCGGTTGTGCTGCTGGTGTTCATTTACACCATTTCCAAGGTGGCCGGCAAGGTATTCAGAGAAGACTAGGGGGATGCGATATATGAGAGAAATGAAAAAGAAATATCGACTGTTTCTGGCGGCGATACTGGCAATAATCTCCCTGACACAGGCTGGAACGGTGGAAGCGGCCGAAGCACCGTACACTTCCATCACTTATGACAAGGATGACCATCTGGTAAGTACCATGGACGGATATATTCCATCCGCACTGTGGGATAAATTCGGAGAGGAAACTTTGAAAAAACCGTCGGATTTATTCATACACGGAGAAGAACTGTACATAGCGGATACCGGAAACGGCAGAATCCTGATCTGCGATTTGGACGGTAATTATATAGGAAGTATTACGGAGGGGCTGAAGTCTCCCACCGGCGTTTTTGTGGCAGACAATGGGAAAGTATATGTGGCTGACCCGGGAGCAAAACAAATTCTTGTTTACAATCGGAATCAGACACTTGAGAAAACTTTTGACACTCCGGTAAGCCCTCTGTTTGGAGCAAATGCAAAATATGCACCCTCCAAGCTGGTAGTCAACAGTGCAGGCACCGTTTATGCCCTGTCAGAGGGAAATGCCAGCGGTATCATGACCATTTCCGATTACGGCGACTTTTACGGATACTTTGGAGCGAACGACACAGAAATTTCGCTTGCAAACAAAATCAAGAGGATTCTCTTTACCGAGGAGCAGCTAAGCAGTATGCAGAAGAATGTTCCCGCATCTGCCACGAATCTGGACATTGACAGTACCGGGCTGGTATACACAGTCACACAGGGACTTGGAAGCAACGGACTGAAAAAATACAATATGGCCGGAAGCAACATGTTTGAGAATGCATGGGCGGATTCACTGGTCATCGATGTGGCGGTTGGTTCTATCGACAATATTTTTACGATTTCAAAGCAGGGCTTTATCGTGGAATACACAAAAGAAGGAGAATTGCTTTTCTATTTCAGCGGTAAGGATGACGGCAAAAACCGTATGGGACTGTTCACTAATGCAGTGGCAATAGATGTGGATGATGAGAATCATATATATGTGTTGGATACCGACAGAAACGACATCACTGTTTTTACCCAGACGGAGTATGCTGCTACTGTCCACGAGGCACTAAACATGTATCAGGACGGATTTTATCTGGAGAGCAAAGAGCCCTGGGAGACAGTGCTTACACGCAACAGCCTGTTTGACTTTGCATATCGTGGAATTGCCAAGGCGCAGTATAAGCTGGAGGATTACCCGAAAGCGATGAATGCTGCCAGACTGGGGGGCTCCATGAGTACCTACTCCAGCGCTTTCTGGCAGATACGTAATGTGTGGCTCAGAAAACACATTGTTGATATTTTTTGGATTTTAATTGCTTTTGGCATTTTAAAATGGGTTTGGAAAAAGTTTGGAGACAAAATTTTTGGCATTCGCCATATCAAACGGGCGCTGCAAGCCTTTCGAGAAAAGAAACATGTGAGGGAATTCCGATTCTTGAAATATGTGTTAAAAAATCCGGCAGATGCTTTCTATGGCATCAAAAAGGAGAATAAGACCTCTGTTCTGACGGCGACATTTATCTATCTTTTGATATTTGCGATTTATGTTGTGAACAAATATTATTGCGGATTTTTGTTTAAGGGGATTCCAGATGGTGAGTACGACCTTTTGGGAGATGTTTTGAAGGTTCCCGGTCTGATGCTTTTGTTTGTAATCTGCTGCAATATGATTTGTTCCATCCGGGATGGTGAGGCTACCTTCAAACAGACTTATATGGCATTTGCTTACTGCTTTATGCCCTATATTTTCTTAAAACCGGCGGCATTTTTGTTAAGTCATGTGCTGACTTACAATGAGACTTTTTTGATTACTTTCCTGAACTTTACTATGACGGCGGGAACGCTTGCATTGATTGTTGTTATGATTCGGGAAATACAATGTTTTAGCTATAAGGAGACGTTTATCAATATCCTGCTTACGCTTTTTACTATGCTGGTTCTGGTGGCTGCGGGCGTGATTGTTTTCGCACTGTTTAAGCAGGTGGTGGATTTCGTTATCGGTATTTACAAGGAGGGATATTATCGTGGCAGGTAAAAAGAAGAAATGGATTGTCATCTGCCTGATTCTATGCGTGATTATCGCAACTGTTGTGGTGATGTGTATCCCGAAGGGCAAGACCGGCAAAAGAGAGAGAGCGGCTGAGACACTTACTCTTGGAGAAGTACATACCATCACTCCCGGCGCTCGCAAAACGATGGAAAATGATAGATGGCTTTTGGAGCTGGATGAGAAGACATTGGCAATAACACTTCAGGATAAGAAGACCGGAGAAATCTATGAGACTGCGAAGGATTACTCCGAAGGAAATGATATCTGGAATGCCTTCTGTGCATCAGGGGTGACACTGGAATTTTATTCCGGTAATTCTACAGTGGCCACCCGAGTGTCTCCTGCGAAGGAGGCGGCAGATATTCAGGTGGAATACTTTGCGGATGGTTTTGATGCTGACATTGCATACCCCGATTACGAGTTTTCCATGCAACTGCAAGTCAGACTCGAGGCGGACGGTGTTTCGGTGTATGTTCCCGGAGGGTCCATTAAAGAGGGAAACGATTTCCTCTTAGGCTCCGTATGGCTCTACCCCATGCTCGGATCGACATATCTAGGGGAAGAAGCGGGATACATGGTGATTCCGGAAGGTGTAGGAGCATTGATTGATCTGGCGGATAACCATGGAAAATACAAGAACCCGTACACAAAACGAATATACGGTGGAAACGTGGGAACGGATGCCGCAGTTACAAATGTGTACGGCGAGCCTGTTGTAACGGAACCCAAAGCGATTAAGATACCCGTGTTTGGCATGGTGTATACCGAGAGAAAGACTGGTTTTTTGGGAATTGTGACAGATGGTGAGTACAATGCGGTATTGAATGCATATCCGAACGGCGTCATAACTCCTTACAACTGGGTGACCGCTCAGTTCATGGTTCGCGATGTCTACACAAAACAGACGGCCAAAACAAGTGGTGTTCCCACATTTGAGAGTAAGGGAGATATCAGGAGTCTGGGAATGAGATACTTATTTGTGGACGGGGATGAGGCAGATTATACGGGGCTGGCCAACCGTTATCAGGATTATCTTGTAAGCAGAGGAATGCTGACAAAGAGCAATGATGATTTTCGCATCAAACTGGACTTTTTGGGAGCGGATTCCAAGAAATGGTTTCTGTTTAATGCCATTGTTCCTATGACAACTGTGGAGGAGCTGGATTCTGTTCTGACGGATCTGATTGCGGAGAATGTAACAGATATTCTGCCTGCCTATTATGGATGGCAGAAGGACGGAGTCACCTTAAGTCACGGCAGCAGCAACACGAATGTGGAGCCGAAGCTGGGAAGCGGGAAGGAACTGAAAGATCTGCAGGAAAAGCTTAAGCAGCAGAATATTACCCTGAATCTTCAAAAAGATCTTTTGCTGGCAAATGCCTCCAGACTTTATAACACAGGGACGGATATTGTGAAGGGAATCAATCAGGTAATCGTGGAAGTGCCCACTTACAGAAAACTTTTCCCGCAGATGTATTATCTGACGCCGTCACACTCGGAGGAAATACTGGAAACAATGATAAAAAAATATGTGGATAGAGACGGCTTTGTTCTAGAACTTTCGGGAGTTACAGAGAATCTGTTTTCCTACTATTCCGGTGGAGAGACCTACAGCCGGGCAGATACCGTGGCACAGTATAGGTTGATGTTAGATAAACTGGATGAAACGGTGGGCATGAGCGCCCCGAACGAGTATCTGTGGGACAGAATGGACAGCTATTACGATATGTCCCTGGCGACATCCGGCTATAACTTTATTTCAAGCGAAGTACCTTTCCTGCCTATTGTGCTCAGAGGATATGTGCCTTACTGGGCATCCTACGCCAACTTTGAGGCAAATGAGAAAGAATTTTTCTTAAAGCTGTTAGAGTACGGAGCATATCCGACATTTCTAGTGACGGATGATGCTCCTGTGGAACTGAGAAATACGAATTCCTCCCACATCTATACATCAGAGTACTCTGTATTAAAAAGCAAGATTTTAAAGTACGATGCAGAGATTGGCGAGGTGCTTTCGAAAGTATCCGGCGTGGGAATGGAAGAACACCGGTATTTGACAGACAAAGTTGTGCAGATCACATACAAAAACGGTGTTGAGATTCTGATTAACTATTCAGATGATGATTACAGCGAGGAAGGCGTTACAGTTCCGGCTTTATCCTATGTATGTAAGGAGGGAAGCCCAGAATGAGAATGCGCAAGAAAAAAATGGGAATGATTACCAAGCGAAGCCTGACCGGTTTGGTGTTTGTGTTTCCCTGGATAATCGGATTTTTCATTTTCTTTTTAAATCCCCTTGTCCAGTCCATCACATTTGGATTGAACAATGTGGTAATCACGGCAAAAGGAAGAAAGCTTCAGTTTGTCGGGATGGGCAACTTTAGAGATATTTTTACAAAAGATGCCTACTTTGTGGATAGACTGGTGAATTTCCTGAAGGA
>JAILPF010000045.1 GCA_024699575.1 Acetatifactor sp.
TATTGATAGCATTAGCTCCTTAAGCACTTTTATCTTTTCCGTAAGCTCCTCTCTCAGTTCCTTATCTTCTTCAAACCGCGTCAGCCCGTGTCCTATCTCCTTATTTCTCCAATTCACAATACCGATTCTATCATCAGAAAATACTTTAGTTATCTTTTCTAACGGAATCCCAACCGGAAGATCCTTACCTATCTCCTTTAGATTATTTATGAGCTTTTTGGCAAGATCATTCCACGTCCCCATCGACGGATTCGGTGTCGTTATGAGCGAGATTTTATTCTTTTCAAAATCTGGATCTGCCTTTCCAGCTGCCCAGGCATATGCGATCAACGTCTCGAATTTCAGAAGTGCTTCAAAATTATCTTTCAAGCACAAGATAGTACCAAAAACATCAGGTTTTCTGCAGAAATCCCTTAACCTTTTATACTCAAAAGCAATAATACAAGGATATTTTTCATTCGCGCCATCTACCCACAAATTTTCATCATCAGCAATTTCAATCAGCCAGTGCTTTTCCTGCCACGGAACCATATCAGCGCCACACACACCACACTTATCATCTCTATAGACTATATGATATTCATGTAAAGCACATGCATTATTGGAACATCTCATTAAACAATTTTCGTTTTTTTTATTCATTTTTCCATTGTATGATGTACTCATAACCAAATACACCACGTTTCCTTCCTTTTTATTTTGATATTGTGGTTCAATACAAATTTAACGCGCATCTCATGACGCTTAGCATCGTCAAGTACGGCATATGCAAATAGAAATACCCGCAAAGCATCCTTTTCCCTGCTTTGATCCTTTGCTCCATCAATATGTGAAAGCGCCAGGATTTCTTCATCAGAGCCAGATCCCAGCTGAGTGACCAGATTCTGATGTTTGATCGAATTAACAGCATTTGACCGGACCTTTTTTGCTGTAATCATCCAAAAGTGGATCGATCTGTCATCGCCTTTTGGGAGGGATCCTCATACAGAATACCACGGGAACCTTTATTCGAAATAATGCTGACAGCACTTTGGGTGTAATCTACTTTTGATATTTTCATTTAATTTCTCTCTGTGACTTACAGTTTTTTCTGGGAATCAGCATTATCCCGATCCAGATAAATGTCAAAATACCAACTATTCCCCATGCTATGAACTTGTATGGGAATGAACTGACTGATAACAATTCTTCAACCTTGATAAGTCCCATCTGAAAAACAGTTGCTACTATAATAAACGGAACAGCAAGAGCCGATAATTTGTTGAATCTGCCGACCAGGCTCTCTCTGGATTCATTTACCAGCATTTCAAGATCTTCTTTTGTGGATTGTTTTAATTCATCAATCCCGAATCTGTTTCGTACAAATCCCGAAATCTTCTTCAATATGCCGTTCCTGAGCATTTTTGCTTCATCATGCTGTGACTTTGCGGAAAAAGCCAGCAGTCTGCGATTAAGGTCCTCAATACCCTTTCTGTCACAAGAACCTGATTTCCCGATCTGTTCCTTTATATCAAGGAGTGTTTTTCTTTGCTCGTCAATGAGTTTTATGGTCTCTACCAAAGCGGCAGACTCAAGCGGCTTTATCCCGTCCGTATTCAGAACGTCCTTAAGAATCGTCTCACCCCCATCATAGGTAGCCGAAAGAATGATAGTACAATTCAGATCTGTATAAATACATGTGCGATAATCGGGGAAGATGAAGTCTTCTTCATTCCTGTCGTAGAAAGGACGCCCTACTATATTCATGCAAAAAGCTTCCAATATCTGGTTATTCCTGCGCACAAGCGATGAGTCCAGTTCTGCCCATGTTACTACATGAGATCTAGAAGATGCGATACATTTACTGACATCTTCCTGCCACCTGCTTATTGAAACAGACTCTCCGGAAGCTTCCCCCGCATTTTCAATATTCTCATTTTCCAGCACTACTGTATGATACTTCTTCACCTCACAACCATTGTGTTCAATGATCGAAGCAATATCATAGCAATCCAGAACAGACCCATCCCGCGGTGAATCGATCATATCTCCAGATTCGGATATAAACCACGGATCGGATGTGGCTGCAAAAGGCATCTTCCAAAACCGGCTATCAGCTTTTTGTTCTCTCGGTCTGTCATGATTGCGGCGATGAATTCCTGTTTGTTCAAACAGCCTCTGTTCCTCAAGCTGCTCCATCTGTTCTATCAGTTCAGCAAAGGGACGAAGTGAATAATCCGAAGCTCCTTCTATATCTGGATTTACAGATATTATAACCCGCGTCGTTTCAGATCCATCCATGCCCTTATTGCTTCTGGGCACTACCGTAACAACA
>JAILPF010000299.1 GCA_024699575.1 Acetatifactor sp.
TACCTGTCTCATGATCACCCACAATATGCAGTCTGCGCTGGAACTGGGCAACCGTACCATTATGATGAACTTCGGAAAAGTCATCTATGATGTCGCCGGAGAAGAACGCCAAAAACTGACAGTGAAGGATTTACTTGGAAAATTCAAGGAAACGGCAGGGAAGGAACTGGATAATGACCGTATGCTTCTGTCATAAAAAATGTCCATATTCGGGAAAACTTGTCTACCATATATTGACGTTTCAAAATTAAAGGTATACAATATATAGTGAGTAATGGCTTTGCCTTACTCACTCATTTTTTTGGAATAAAACACGCCGAAAAGGCAGAATGAGGGGTCGAAATGAAAGTTATTAAAAGAAGCGGTGAAGAAGTTTTATTTGATATTGAGAAAATTAAAAACGCTATTTCCGCCGCCAACAATGAAGTTGAGCCAATCTATCGGATGAATGATTATCAGATTCAGGCGATTGCCGACTCCATTTACAAAAAATTGGAAATCCTTCCTCATATCGCACATGTGGAGGATATACAAGATATGGTAGAGACCGGTATCATGGAGATGCGTGGTTATGAGGTTGCGCAGAAATATGTGAGATACCGCTATAAGAGAGAGATTTCCCGTAAATCCAACACAACGGACAATGGAATTCTGGCTCTGATTGATCAGTTGAACGAGGACATCAAACAGGAAAACTCCAATAAAAACCCTGTGATTAACTCTACTCAGAGAGATTATATGGCCGGTGAAGTCAGCAAGGACTTGACCATGCGTGTACTTCTTCCGGAAGAAATTGTAAAGGCGCATGAAGACGGAATCATCCACTTCCATGATGCGGATTATTTTGCCCAGAAAGAACATAACTGTGACCTGATTAATCTGGAGGACATGTTGCAAAACGGTACCGTTATCAGTGAGACTATGATTGAGAAGCCCCACAGCTTTTTTACAGCGTGCAATGTAACCACCCAGATTGTGGCTCAGGTTGCAAGTAATCAGTACGGCGGTCAGACCTTTACACTTTCTCATCTGGCACCTTTTGTGGAGATCAGCCGCAAAAAGATTCGTGAGATTGTGATAGCTGAACGTACGGAATGCGGCGATTCCCTCGATGAAACAGTTGTGGAAAAAATAGTGGAGAAAAGGTTACGCGCTGAGATTAAGAGTGGTATCCAGACCATTCAGTATCAGTTGATTACTCTGATGACCTGTAACGGTCAGGCTCCCTTCGTCACTATGTTCATGTACCTGGATGAGGTTGCCGACGAAAAGACCCGCGATGACCTTGCGATGGTGATAGAAGAAGTATTAAAGCAGAGAATGAAAGGTGTCAAAAACGAGAAGGGAATCTACATTACACCCGCTTTTCCCAAACTCGTTTATGTTCTTGACGAGGATAATATCACAGAGAATTCCAAATATTGGTATCTGACCAAACTAGCAGCAAAATGTACTGCAAAGAGAATGGTTCCCGACTATATCTCCGCCAAGGTTATGAAACAGCTGAAAAAAGGGGATGTTTACCCTTGTATGGGATGCCGTTCCTTCCCCACTGTTGAGGACAGCCAGCGCAATCCCGATGGAAGTCGCAAATACTATGGCCGATTCAATCAGGGCGTTGTCACCATTAACCTTGTTGATGTCGCATGCTCTGCAGGTGGCGACATGAATCGTTTCTGGGAGATTTATGAGGAACGGCTGGAGTTGTGCCACAGGGCACTCCGTTGTCGTCATGAAAGACTTCTGGGTACCAAATCTGATGTAGCTCCCATCCTCTGGCAGCACGGTGCACTTGCAAGACTGGAAAAGGGCGAACCTATTGACAAGCTGTTATACAACGGCTACTCTACTATCTCACTAGGCTATGCCGGACTCTGTGAAATGTGTGTCCGTATGACCGGTAAGAGCCATACTTCCCCGGAGGGAAGAGAATTTGCTTTGAAGGTAATGCAAAAGCTGAACGATAAATGTCAGGAGTGGAAAGAGGCAGAGAACATCAGCTACTCCGTATATGGTACTCCCATGGAGTCCACCACCTATAAATTTGCAAAATGTCTGCAGAAACGCTTTGGTATCATTCCGGGCGTCACAGATAAAAACTATATCACCAACAGCTATCACGTGCATGTTACGGAAGAAATTGATGCATTCAGCAAGCTGGCATTTGAATCCGAGTTCCAGAAATTGTCCCCAGGCGGGGCTATCAGCTATGTTGAGGTGCCAAATCTTCAGGACAACCCTGAAGCGGTCTTAAAGATTATGAAGTTTATCTATGAGAATATCGTTTACGCTGAATTGAATACCAAGAGTGATTTTTGCGAAAAATGCGGATATGACGGTGAAATTCAGATTGTAACCGATCCGGAAGGGAAGCTGGTTTGGGAATGCCCGAACTGCGGAAACAGAGACCAGGATTTGCTGTTCGTAGCCAGAAGAACCTGTGGATATATCGGAACTCAGTTCTGGAATCAGGGACGTACTCAGGAAATCAAAGAACGTGTTCTGCACCTGTCCAACAGACAATTTAAATAACAAGGAGGCGTTCTAATGCATATTGGTCAGATTATCACCACAGATTGCGCTAACGGTACCGGTATTCGATTAAGCCTTTTTGTTTCCGGTTGCACCAATCATTGCAAGGGGTGTTTTCAACCGGAGACCTGGGATTTTCATTATGGAAGACCCTATACTCAGGAAATTGAAGACGAGTTGCTGGCAGAGCTGAAAAAAGAGTACTATGACGGAATCACCATTTTAGGTGGCGAACCCTTTGAGCCGCAGAATCAGGCTGAACTTGTCAATCTGATTCGTAGAATCAAAAAGGAGCAACCCGCAAAAACAATCTGGATGTACACCGGATTTGTCTATGACAAGGATCTGGTTCCTCTGGGGAAGCGCTATATTGATGAAACAGATGAAATCCTCGACAATATAGATGTTCTTGTGGACGGTCCCTTTGTGGAAGAACAAAAAAATATGAAGTTACCCTTCAGAGGGTCTGAAAATCAGCGAATCATCGATATGCAAAAAACAAGACAGACCAAAACTGTTGTACTGCATGATTGTGAGAAATAGCCTATAAAAAAGGAATGGGCATGCCGAATAAAAACGACATTCCCATTCCTTTTATCCAATGATACATTTATTTTCCACCAGCAGACTTCTCAATCGGCTGATATCCACATTCTCCGGTAGAATTCTTTCCCTTACACACATTGCTGCTGCAGTTCCCGCAGCCTGCCCGGTGCCAAAACAAATCGGCATCATACGCACAGAAGCATTCATGGCTCTGTCGCTGCTCACGCATCTTCCTGCCACAAGCACATTGGAAAGATGCAGGGGCAGCAGGCAGCCGTATGGGACATCGTAGGACTCCCCATGGTTATATCTGGAAGTTATATATACACTCTCCTCTTCCTTTTCTTCCCGAAGCTCCGGGATTGGAGGATGAAGGTCGATAGGGTAGTTATATGCGGCTATTCCATCCTCATGTTTTGCTCTTGCATAATAATCCTCCTCCGTCACCCGTTCTTTCCCAACAATTCGTCTGGTCTCGCGAATGCCGATTCTTGGCCCGCTGGCGACAAGTACAGCGCACTCAGCTCCCGGAATATAATCCCGTATAAACCGCATCAATTCAGGCAGAAGAGCTCTTGCCTCCATTTCAGCCTTGGATAGTCCGTCTCTCTCCAACGGTTTAATATTGAATACATGCCCAAAGTTAAAGGTTGCAATGCCATCTGCATACAGGCTCATGCCGCAGACCTTGACTTCTCCCGGTACAAAGGCATTGTCTTTCTTTGCCTTTGACACCGCCACATGTAAATTTCCATCCTCTCCACTTTTCTCAGCGTAGGATAAAAAAGCATCTGTATCAAAGTTCGCTATTTTGAAGCACAATGTACCGGCCTGTACTCTTCCCTCTTCATCTCCGTATTCAAACTCTGCTCCCGCCACGGCAGCGAGGTCACCGTCACCGGTACAGTCAATAAAGATTTTCGCTTCCACTGTGAATTTTCCTGATTTATTGACACACTCTACTGAAACAACTTCTTCTCCCTTCTTTTGGACATCAGAAAGATAAGTATGCAAAAGTACCTCGCACCCACTCTCCAGTACCATTTTATCCAATACCAGTTTAAGACGTTCGGAATCAATGGCATACCATCTTGTTGCAGGTGCTTTTTCCGGGATTAAATCATCTTCCATCATGGCATGTAACACCTCATGACCTATACCGCCAACCAGTGGAAGGTCTTCATCATAGAAGGGACCATATGCCGGGACACCACCGACAGTACCCATCCCACCCAGACACGCTTCTTTTTCAATGAGTAGGGTCCTGGCCCCTTCCCTGGCAGCTGCTATTGCTGCCGCAACACCTGCAGGTCCACCGCCTGCCACCACAACGTCATATTTCATTTTCAGTCATTTCCTTTCCATGTTCATCAAATTTTTTCACATAATCCACAAGTTCTTTCAAATTCACCCAGGCAATACCCACCTTCTGATCCGCAGCACCGTAGCTCATAATAAGCTTCTCTCCAAGCACCACGCCCCCTGTGGTAAAGATGCAAGGACAGGCAAATTTATCCGGCAATTCCCAATCCTGTTTTGCATACATCAAACGCGTAGGGCATCGGTGGATAATCCTTGGGAAATCATTCTCCTGTTCTTCCAAAATCATAAAGGATTGCGTATAGCCAAAATCCGGCAGCTGCTTTCCGTGATAGGATAACAGCCATTGCCCTTTTTCCAGCTCAATGGGCGGGAAACTGGCTCCCACTCTTTCATCCTCCCAGTCAAATTCACCTTTCACCAGTAGCTTGTTGGTGCATTTTCCTTCTGCAAAATCTTTTAAATTTTCAGCTGATGCCAAGAAAATCGAAGGCTTATACACTCCTTTTCCAGCGTCAAATCGATACGGCTGCGCCGGTCTGTGCAGCATGAGATATTGTAGTTTACCGGCGATTTTCATTTTCCGTGGAAAGAAAAAAACATCTCTGTTATCTGTAATATTTCCATCCGTCAGACGGCAAACATATGAAAACGCCTCCGAATAATCACCACTTATTAATTTTTCCGGGAAAAGTCTGTACAGAACCGTAGTCGTATCGTTCCGGTACGCTGTTGTTCCAAAAGGATTATCCGGATACATAGCCCAATCCGGTAGATTATCCATCCTCTTATTTCCTTCCCAATATGGTCCCGGCGGAAACATCCGTCCGGCAACCGTCAAATACCACTGTCCATCCAACGAGAATATCCTGGGGTCTTCCACACACCCATTAGCATAATTAACCGCCAATTGCCCACTGTCGTCACGGATATACATTTTTTCCATATCGTACTCCAAGGCCGGAGCAAGGGCCGGTCGGCTAAAGTCTGCCATCCAGTTTTTACCTCCATCCAGGCTTTTCGCATATCCCAGGAAAATGGGATAAGGATTGGATTTCCCTTTCAGATTTTTTTGAAACCAGGGACCTGTTGCACGGAATAACATATGAAGAGCCTGTGATTCCGGCTTAGGATCTCTCATAATTGCAGGATTTAATACCATTGTGTCTGCCCACGGACATCCCTCTTTCGGCTCCAAGGCCGGATGATCTAAGTATTGTATTCGCGGCGTTTCCATACTTCTTTCACCTTTCCCGTTATCATTCTGCCGTTTAATATTGCGCCACCAGCACATCATCCAGTGACACACCCTGTGAAGTTGTTCTGAATCCGATTTTGCCGGATTGCAACTCATTGTATGGATTATTCCATTCCGTCATTAATCTGCCATTCACATAACCCTTTACATTGTTACCCTTCACTTCTACTTTGACCATAGTCCACTCACCAAGTGTCACGTTAAAATCCTTTGATGCCACCTTCGTCAATGTTCCATTCACACACTTATATAATTCAGCCTTGTCGTTGGATGCATTCAGACGATACATGTAATAGTTCTGTGAATCAACAACTCTGAATAATAATCCCGCATTGGAACCTGCTGTCGTCAATTTTATATCGGCCTCATAAGCATAGTTGCCCCAAGTACTTCCTCTTGTAATAATAGCCGGTGTAAGTTTTCCCTGTGTCAATACGCTGCTGCCATCTGTCTTCAGGTACCAGTTCCCTGACTGGGCACTCCAATCATTCAATGAACTGCCTTCAAAATGATCACTCAGGAAAATATTCATATGGTCCACAATTTGAACATTTGTCGCGTAATCCCCCTGTTTCGCATTCAAATCCTCCAGAGTCGCGGCTTTATTACCATTCACAGTAACATTCGAGAACAGAACACCATCCACTGTTCCCACATCATCATAGCCTCGGATATATCCCTGCTGACTTCCTGTTGCTCTTACATTAATATTTTCAAATTTAATATTGTTCACCGGACCTGCTGTACTGGTTGCCACACTGAACCATTTGTTTCCAAACTGATTGATTCCACATCGCTCAATATCTATGTTATAAAAGGTTACATTCTGAACCGCCGGCGTGCTATAACAATGATCTACCACCATTCCTCTCGCACACTGGAAAATTGAGGAGTTTTTGAAGATAACATTCTTCTGCAGCTGCCCCGTTCCCATACCTATTTTAAATGCCACGCACTTCGACCACGCAATGCAGTCATCAAAGGTTACTGTATCAATATTTTCCACTGTTCCCGGCCAATTGGCAGACATACCGGTCTGCCACCAGGTTTTTGTGGAAAAAGTGTCATCATCCGAAATACCGATTCCATGTTTTACCAATACATTCTGGCTTTCATTGATATCCATTGCGTCCGCTTCCAGATAACTCATCGTCTGAAAACCTTTGTAATTCTTAATCGTCACATGGTCGGAACGAACCACCATGAACGCCCAGAATCCACCGTCCCTGAGAGTGATGCCATCCAACAGGAAATTACTGGTCTGCATCGGCACCAATAGATTATTCAGGAAATTGGAATTAACTCGCATATCCACTCCCCTGCCATCTATTGTTCCTCTGCCTCTAATGGTTATATCGTGGGAACCGGTAGTTGTTCTGATAAAGAAGGTACCATTTTTTCCAAGTGAACTTTTATTAAAGTCCGTTACGTAATCTGCTCCGTTTCCGGTTCCCACGATGACGGAGCCACCAGCCAGATACAGAGTAACATTACTCTTCAAATATAAATTGGCACATTTATACACCCCGGCAGGAACATACACAATTCCTCCACCGGCATTATGTGCGTCATCGATTGCTCCTTGAATCGCTGCTGTTGCCAGTGTTGCTCCTGTCTTATCGGCGTTATATTTTGATGCTGTTACATTATAAATACCCGGACCAGAAGATGCCGGAATATCTGTCTCCAGCGGGTCTGCAGCAATCACCAGCTTTTTCATATTATTGATTTTCACAATCACATATGTCGAAGATGAGAGGGAAAATGTCAATTTCTTATCGCTGACAGTTCCGGTAATATTTTTCGCCATCGGACTGATGGAATAACTTGAAATTGTCTCACTTGCCGTCACCTCAATGTCTACTGTGCCGGAAAAAGAAAACTCTGCGTAATCATAGTCTGACAGATAGGAAACAATTGGAACTTTGTTCC
>JAILPF010000091.1 GCA_024699575.1 Acetatifactor sp.
TGATTTTTTCGTATAACGTCTGTCCGATACATTTTGTTCCAATTGACACCATAATAAAAATGTCCCGGATCTTTTACCGTATTTCGCAGATATTCTCTCCCCGTATAGCTTCCTGTTTTTTCAAGATTACGTTGAAAAATAGAATAGCCGCTATAATGTCTTATGTAGGTGCCCACGACCATATCTACATCCGCAGTCATATTCTCCACAAGCACATCTGTGGCAGATTCAGCAAGAGTATCATCGCAATCCACAAACTGGATGTACTCCCCTCTTGCCTCCAAAAGCCCTCTGTTCCTCGCCTTGGACGAACCTCCGTGGGGAATGAAAACAGGTCGGAGTCTTTCATCTTCTGCCTGCAGTTTCTCACAGATTTCCCGCGTATTGTCCGTGGATCCATCGTCAATCAGGAGTATTTCCAGATTTCTGTAGGTTTGTATTATTATGGAATTTACACATCTCTCCAGTCGTTTCCCACCGTTATAAATGGGAACGATAACCGAAACCAGTTCTTGCATAAGCTATCCTCGGATTTTTATTTTTCTGTTGCCCGGTCAATCATCTCCAACAGTTTATCAGAGACTCCACTCTTTACCTTCCTGCAGAACAGAATTCCTTGCTGACTCATTATTTTTTCATAATAGGTTTCATCCAGCACAGTAACTTCCTTGGGGAATTCAAAATAATGAAGATTTCTCCAATTGACAAGCCACTTCTGCATTGGCTCATTATATTTAAAATTCTTTTCCTTAAACGGAGAATTGTGAACAATTGTATGCACATATTCCTCATCCGGAAACTGCATTTTTGCCATTTTGCGATTAAATTTCGGATGCGTCTCATGGAACTTTAAAATATATTCTGCGCAGGCTCTTGTCACCGCCCACTGTGCACAACCGTAATGGATTTCATACTGCTCGCCGTTCTCCCGAATCACGCCGTTGTGAAAGATTGTCGTGCAACTCAAAAGCCCCATCACCAGGTTGTATGCCAGTTTTAAAAGTCTGGGCTGGTTCTTCCCGCCAAGCGGCGTATCTTTCTTATAATACAATCGGTATTTTCTCGCAAATTCCCAAACTTTTGTATGTGCGATATTGCATCCCCTGATATATTCTCTGGCAGGGTCTGCTTCAAAGAAATCCGCGATTTCCATGTTGGAGCGAATCGGATAATCCAGATTCTGTAACGTCACAAAATAGTCATAATGGCGCTGCGAGGAAAAAGCATCCCTCAATAGTTCCATCGTTGCGAGAATTGCATGATACCCGCCCCAATATACCTTGTAACGTCTGCCGGTAAAATAGACTCTCGGAATTCCCTTTACCGCCTCAAGAAAAGAGGCAATATCCTGTTTTTCATCCACATGAATATACATGTCGAAATCAGGATGTGCACAGAGTTTCCTTGCAGCTCTCGCCACAATCTCCGGCTCACAATGACATAAGTTTAAAAAAGCAATGCGCATAGTCAACTCCTCTGAAAGGTATATCCTGTACTGCTCAAGCATGTCACTGCAATAAAAAGCAGAAAAGAAAGGTGCAGCTTCATCAAAAGGAAAGGAACAATCAGTATGCCCGGCTTCCACTTGAGGGGAAACTCTTTTACCGTCTTAAGCACTTCCGGATGCTTGGCATATGTTTTCCATATCTTCCACCTCTGTATCCACGTCATATCCTCTCTTGCGGGTGCGAGCAGAAATGCCAGTTCCATTACCGACATCAGAACCGTCCCTTTCCATTTGTCACCGATATCCACCCCCGTGCGTTCCAAAATCCGTTCGGTAATTTCCTGTCTTGCAGCCAAAAGGTTCATCTTTCCTTCCAGCTTGGACAACGGATTTTCTTCATACACATAAATGGTGGAGGTCTCTCTAGTCACCAGATAATAAAAGCATCTGCGCAGCACATAACACCTCTTTGCGCAGCTCAAATACTCTGAAATAAAAACAGTATCTTCTCCCACCTTCAGACCGGGCTTGAAAATCAAATGATTGTTCCTGATAACCTCTGCGCTGACCATGCATCTCCACAGGGCCGGATTCTCAACATAAAGAGTTCCTTTCTCCCCTGCAATGAAGCGGTTCACATTCTCGTATGAAACACCAACAAATGTGGGAAGCAGTCGTTCCAGAATCTCTCCATCCCTATATAAACCTTCTTCAAATCTCGGAAAACAGGTTTCCTTCACCGTACCTTTTTCATAACGGTAGTAGCCATAGATAACCGTGTCCGCCTGCTGTTCCCTCGCCGTCCGGTATACATTTTCCACTGTATCCGGCTCCATAAAATCATCGCCGTCAAAGAAAAAGTAATACTCCCCCACGGCAACACCAATTCCTGCATTTCTTGCCACAGACACACCCTGATTGGGCTGATGTATCACCCTGATACGCTCATCCTTTTTACTGTATTCATCCAGAATCTGTCCGGTGGCATCCTCCGAGCCATCATCCACTACAATGATTTCCAGATTGCGATATGTCTGATTTATAATGCTTTGCAGGCACTTTGCAATATAGTCAGCTACATTGTACGCCGGTATGATGATACTGATTTTTTTGTTCTCCAACTTTGCCACGCTCCTTAACCTTGGTGTCTTTATAGAGATAAATTCCGATAAAAAGAATCGGAAAACAGATTGCCGCATTCACAATGTAATTCTCCATCACCGCATATCCGCTGTATGCCACAATCAAAAGGGCCTCTTTCTTTGTAAAACGCTTGCCGTAGATAAAAAATACCACTGCAATCATAATCAGATAAATCGTACCGTAGGAGACCAAAAGCCATATATACGCATTGTCGAATATGACCTTGTCAATCCATATCCCACGCCAATAATTTTTTTCAGCATACCGTCTGTTATTTCCAAGAAATGTCAGTCCATCCAGACTATAGGCAAATGCGCCATACTTCAACCTCCCGGTAAAGCCTTTGTCCAACCAGGTATAAACTCTTAACATTGCACCGGAAAAATGTGTATAAAAGGCAGTCAAAAACCAGAAAAAGGTTCCAAATATGCCAAATAGCACTCTGCTGGTCATCCGAATCACTTTTGTCAGATCGTATTTGGACAGTTTTTCCACCAGAACAATGATATAAACTGCGCTGGATATCCAAAGCGACGTATTGGAGTCGGTAAACTGGTAGAACAACACATTGACCCCCCAAAGCAGAAGAACCATTTTTTTGTTAAGCTTCTCATAGTACACATACAAATACTCAAATGTATTCCACAGAAGATACATGGAAAAAGTGTTCGGATGTCCCAGAAACATGGCATAACGCACAACACCTTTCCTGATGACAATCGGCACAAGTGCCGGCATAACCAGATACAATGCCAACGTATATAATGCATGAATTGCCAGAATAGATGACTTCACTATCGCAACTTTTTTTACGGTCTGTTCCAGCTTGATATTCTGCATGCCAAAAATCAGGACAAAACTGAATAATATAAAATAATAGTCTTTATAAAAGCATGTATAAATACTCATGCTTCCCACAATGACTGCCGCAACCGCCTGCCATTTCTTATAGGTCTGAAGCATATATTTCCATATCATCAGTCCCATGAAAGCGATAATCATAGCATTGTCCATCCACTCCGGTCTTCGCCATAGGTCAGTGGAATCCAACATGTTTTTCACTGTGAGAATCATCAGTGCAAAGTCAAACAGACTCTGCTGCCTGCCTGTAGTATCCCTCATTTATAATTTCCCTTTCACCCAAAAGTAGACTGTCATACAGCGAAACCGCTTTTGTCTCAAAAGCATCGCTTCCCATTTTTTGAACGCCGGGAGTGACTGCACATTTACTCTCTCCATAATTTCGCGGGTAACAGAAGAATCCGCAATTACTCTCATATTTTCTGTTCCCTCTCTCAGAGAGCCGCCCCGCACAAATTCCCTACACAGATTGGTCAAAACCTTAAAATAATAAATCTGCATTTTCTGCTCCAACCCGCCCACAGCAAATTGTCCTACCATTTTTCTCTGGAAATCATACAGTCTTTTGGTAAATTCTAATCTTTTTTCTACAGAATACCGGCGCATAGCACTGGTCCCATGCTGTCTGTAGAATAATATACTTTCCTCCGACAAGTTTATCTTCTCGCAAAACGGAATGTATTCCGCTACGAATTTATAGTCCTCCCCAATAGGAAGAGCTTCGTCGAATAAGATTCCTTTTGAAACAATGATTTCTCTTTGAAACAGTTTTCCCCAGCACGGGTTCATACAAGAATCCGCATACACTAATTCCAGTATGCTCTCCCGCGGTACATTCTCTCCGCATACCGGAAGTATTTCCGGATGGGAACTAAGATTCTCATATAAGGTATCATAGGAAAAAGCCACAAAATCAAAGTTTTCCCGAATATTCTGTTCAATGCAATCCCATGCCTTGACCTTCAGGTAATCATCCGCATCCAAGAACATGACATAATCCCCGGTCGCTGCCTTCAAACCGGTATTTCTGGCCCTGCTCACCCCCAGATTTTCCTGTTGCATCATACGAAACCGATAATCCTGTTCGCACTTTTGCTTACAGATAGCCGGTCCTTTGTCCGTACTGCCGTCATCAATCAGCAGAAATTCCGCATCTTCCATCGGGCAGATACTGAGCGAATCCAGGCACTCACCTATATACTTTTCCGCATTGTAAACCGGCACAATGACACTCAATCTCATCATTCCGCATGCTTCCTTCTTCCGATTTTTTGCAACACCGGAATCACCACGCTGTAAGCACAGTATGTTCCGGGCGTAATGCTTTTCATAAAGAATCCTTTTCCCGAACGGTTTGCCCGCAAATATTTGTTCTTTTTCCAATTGGGAAAATGTTCCTTCAGCATCCGGTAATTTTGCTTTAACGCTTTCTTTCTCTGCTG
>JAILPF010000174.1 GCA_024699575.1 Acetatifactor sp.
CAGATACAAGGACTACCGGAATTATGATGCGATTGTGGAAAAGGCGTCTGAGAATTTTAAACGGATAAAAACCTGCGTTCATGATGATATGCTTTACTATTTTACCTCCGGCACAAATGGTGCTCCGAAGGCTGTCATCCATGATTTTTCGTATCCTTTAGCCCATATTTATACTGCCAAAACCTGGCATGGAATCAAGGAAAATTATCTGCACCTTACGGTCGCGGATTCCGGATGGGCCAAAACAGCGTGGGGAAAGCTTTACGGACAGTGGTTTATGGAGGCGGCTATCTTTGTGTACGATTATGAACAGTTCTATGCCGCTGATATGCTGAAACTTCTGGAGGAGGAAAAGGTGAATACCTTCTGCGCTCCGCCGACCATCTACAAATATTTTGTGCTGGAGGATTTGGCTCACTACAATCTTACCGCCATCCACCATTTTTCCACGGCCGGGGAACCGATGCCAAAGGAAATCGCAGAGCGATTCAAAGAATTCACCGGGAAAACGATTCGAGAAGGATTCGGGCAGACAGAAACTGCATTACTGTTGTGTACCCCGGAGGGAAGCGAGCAGATTGCGGGTTCGATTGGAAAACCCTCTCCACAGTATCATATTACGCTTTATGACGAAAACAATCATCCTGTCAAAGAGGGGGAGGCGGGAGAAATCGTTATTCTGCCCGACGGTGGTAAAAGACCAATAGGACTACTGAAAGGCTATCTTGGCGCAGAGGCGGATTATGAGGAGGCCTGGACGGGCGGAGTTTATCACACAAAAGATAGGGCTTATAGAGATAAAGAGGGAAACTATTTTTTCCTTGGACGAAATGATGATGTGATTAAGTCCAGTGGATACCGGATTGGACCGTCGGAGGTAGAGGATATTCTGTTAAAGCATCCGGCAGTATCCGAATGCGCTGTCACCGGCTATCCTTCCCCAAAAAGAGGGGCTGTGGTGAAGGCAAGTATTGTGCTAAACGAAGGTTATGTCGGTGATACAAAACTGACAACAGAATTGCAGGATTTCGTGAAACAGAGAGCCGCGGTGTATAAATACCCACGCATCATTGCATTTGTGGAGGACCTTCCCAGAAACAGCAACGGCAAAATCTGCAGAGCGGAAATCCGAAAAAAAGATTATAAAAAATGACTGTATCAAAAAACTATTGACAGAATTTTATCTGCTGATTATACTCATAAATAAAAATTTGTTTCGAAGGTGAATGTGATATGACAAATCTATATTCAAACAATTCAATGCCCTTTGATACACCCGTGATGAATCTTAATCAGGGGTCTAATTTGCTATACCGTTTGATAAGGTCATATCATAAGCTGAATCCATAAAAAAAGTGGATAGAACGAAAGCCGGATGAAAAGCCCTTATCAAACCCAACCGTTTGATGAGGGCTTTTGTTTTCACGCGAGCGTATACGAAACAGAAACAGAAGCCGCGAAGCGGGCAGGAAGGTAAATATGAGTACAAGGGCAGAAATCGTATCGAGTTTTTACAGTCAATATGACGAAGACGGAAGGCTTGAAAGAAGCAGACGCGGACAACTAGAGTACATCACCACAATGGAATACATCCACCGATATGCCGGGAAACATTCCAGGGTATTGGAGGTGGGGGCAGGAACCGGCAGATATTCCATAGCACTTGCAAAAGAGGGAATGGATGTAACTGCGGTGGAGCTGGTGGAAAGTAACCTTTCTGTGTTACGCCAAAATGGTAAGGAACTTGAAAATCTAAAAGCATATCAGGGGGATGCCACAAAACTGGAGCAATTTGCAGACAATTCCTTTGACGTGACACTGTTGCTTGGACCGATGTATCACCTGTACGAGGCAGAGGATGTGAACGCTGCGATTGATGAGGCAATCCGAGTGACAAAGCCGGGGGGAGCCATATTGTTTGCGTTCATCTCTGTGTATGCCATCATGTATGCGAATTATATCCATGGCAACTGGGCAGCAGGAGAGGCAGAAAACTTTACAAGGGATTATCAGGTAAGGCATTTCAAGGAACAGCTTTTTACCGGCTATGATGTGGTGGAATTTGAGCAATTGTTTGAAAAGAAGCCCGTAGAATGGATTACTACAGCGGGGACTGATGGCATATTGGAGCCGGTTCAGAAACGATCGGACTTTTCCATTACGGATGAAGATTTTGATGCTTTTGCCAAGTGGTATCTGGCAATCGCGGAAAAACGCGAGCTTTTGGGAAATACCAATCATTTGCTCTATATCTGCAGAAAGAAATGATACAAAGAGAGGGAGGAAGCAAGATGAGAGTTACAATTGAAACAGAGAGACTGATACTCAGACCCTTTGTGCCGGAGGATTATGAGGAGGCTTTTAAGTGGTGTGGGGATCCGGTAGTCAACACCTACATGATATATCCGTTGTATCATAGAGCAGAAGATGTTAAGACCTGGCTGGAAAGCAGAGACTTAGATGATCCCGATAGCTATGATTTGGGATTTGAGCTGAAAAGTACCGGGGAACTGATTGGAAGCGGCGGACTTGTGTATCATTCCGACAGAGATATATGGAATGTGGGTTATAATCTACGAGCCGACCAGTGGGGTCATGAATACGCTTTGGAGGCTATCCGGGGAATCATTGATTATGTTTCCCGCACAAGAAGAATTCGTGCAATTGAAGGCGAATTTGCCGCAGAAAACTATAAAAGCGGACGTGTTATGGAAAAACTGGGCATGCATTTTCTTCGCGACAGCGAATATGAAAAACTGGATGGAAGTGTAAAATTTGCATCAAAAATATATGTAAGGGAGTATGAGTGATGATTGTAAAAAACGAAATTCCAATTTTAGAATATGATGACAGTTCCTTAGAGGTGATTGCGCCCAATCATGATTTGGGGGACATCAAACTGCCGGAAAAGTGCCTGTTCGCATTTCTTGGTGACGTAGTTCATGAATACGCTAAGAACAATCAGGCGGAGGTTGTTCAGGTGCTGGAAACAGTTTCAAATAAAATCAGGATTTATGTGTTACATGATAAGAAGGAAGATTTCTGTCTGGTACAGTCTCCTATAGGAGCGGCTTCTGCCACGCAGGTCTTAGATACCCTGGTAAACTGTGGTTGCAAAAAAGTAATCGCTGTGGGTTCCTGCGGAGTACTGGCTGAGCTTGAGGAAAATGCATTTCTGGTTCCCGTCAAAGCGCTTAGAGCGGAGGGTACCTCCTACCATTATCTGCCGGCGTCACGATACATTGAGCTTGATGAAGAGCCGATTGGGGTAATCGAGAGATGTTTTCAAAAACATAATCTGCCTTTCGTGACTGTCAACACCTGGTCCACTGACGGCTTTTTCAGAGAGACAGAGGATATGGTACACTATCGCCTTGAGGAAAGCTGCTCTGTGGTAGAGATGGAGTGTGCCGCCCTTGCAGCGTGCTGTAGAAAGCGAGGAGCAACATTCGGGCAATTCCTTTTTACAGCCGATTCCCTTGCCAACGTCAGGGAGTATGATGCCAGAGATTTCGGAGCGGATTCCCATGAAAAGGCATTGCTGCTGGGACTTGATGTTTTAAGAGAATTCAAATAAACAGTCGGAATGGGAGATGATAGATGAAGGCAAAAATGAAGGTAATATTGGAGCGGATGCATCAGTACAACGCTGATAATATGGCATATCTGGCTTTTGGTCTGGACAAGGATATCTTCTACGATGCACTGGTGGTAGCCCCCAGTTATACCCCCTATAAACTAAAAATGGATGGCACCTGCAAGGTCACAACATTGAAAGAAGGAGCTTATATTGCAGGATATCTGGTGGAGAAGGATGGGCTGAAGATTGCATGGATTAAGATTGCTTCCACCGACAGTAATTTGATTGACCATATCTGCGTCTGTGCCGAGCTTCGGTTCAAGAAAATGATTTTTATCGGTGCAGTGGGTGCCTTGAAGACTGATTTCCATCCGGGAGATATCTGCACACCGTCCTATTCCATTGCCGGTGGAATCGCCCATACTTATTTGAAGGATTCCATGCAGGATTTTGTCCCTTTCGAGAGAGTGATGCCGGATGCGGTTTTTGTGGATAAAGTGCTTGAAGAAGGTATCAACCGGGGATATGATATAAGAAAGGCTTCCGTGTTCTGTACACCATCCATAGCACTGGAATATTACCATCTGGAAGAAATCAAGGAATTTGATACAGATTTGATTGAGATGGAAACCGCTGCCTTTTATCTCATGGCAGACTTGTTGGAGATTGACAGTGTGGCACTATTGGTAGTATCGGATAATTCAGCAACAGGTGCAGCCCTTGTGGGTCGCACGCAGGAAGAGCAAGAAAGATATGAAGCCAGCCGAAGCTCGGTATTGCCGGAGATGATTCTGGCGGTAGCTGAGATGAAATAGAAAGGAACATGATGCAAATGCGTACACCGGAACAAATGCTTGAACTGATTTTAAACATTGCAAAAGCAGATGAACGAATTAGAGCAGTAAGCATGGGCGGCTCCAGAGCGAACAAGGATTGTCCGCCTGATATTTATCAGGACTTTGATATTGTCTTTTTTGTGGATGACGTTGCGCCCTTCTGGGATAATATGCCTTGGATTGAAGAGAAATTTGGCAAGCCATCTTTAGTGCAGAAGCCGGAAGCGATGGAACTGATTCCACCTGACAATGATGGGAATTTTGCATATCTGATGATATTTCCGGATGGGAACAGAATTGATTTGCAGATTACGGCTCACCCCTATGAAGATGATGGCGAGCCTATGATTTTGCTTCTGGATAAGGATGGGACATTTCCGCAGATACAAATCAAAGAGGATTATTGGTACATAGAGAAGCCAAGTCAGAAGCAGTTTGCAGACTGCTGTAATGAGTTTCACTGGTGTCTGAACAATGTGGCAAAAGGAATCGCCAGAGAAGAGTTGTCATATACTATGGAACAATTTAATCATTATGTTCGGGACATGCTGATTCAGATGATGAAATGGTATATTGGTGCGCAGCATAATTTTCAAGTGTCTGCAGGTAAAAACGGAAAGTATTTCAAAAACTATCTCTCCCCTGAGGAATATGAGGAGTTTCGGAAAACCTATACGGATGCTGATTATGAGCATATGTGGAGTGCAGCGTTCCATACCTTATATTATTTCGGAGACATTGCAAGGAAAGTGGCGGAGAGCTTGTCCTATGTCTATGATGAAGCAGAGGAAAGAGGCATAGAGACTTACATGAAGCAGGTGCATAATAGTAAGCTGTAATATAAAAAACATTTTTGCGTTGATATGTTAGAATAGAAATAGGTAAATCGCTGTTTGCAGAAGTGCAGGACGGGCATTCAGATTTATGTTGCGATTATGCAATGTTGGTCATATGTGACCGCAAATTCATTATTGTATTAATGAGTCAACGGGTGCAGCAATTTGAAATGACCCAAATGCCGAATATTTGATATTGAGTCAATG
>JAILPF010000177.1 GCA_024699575.1 Acetatifactor sp.
TAGGTCATATGTGACCGCAAATTCATTATTCTATTAATGAGTCAACGGGCGCAGCAATTTGAAATGACTCAAATGCCAATTGTGTGTTATTGAGTCAATGGATATAGTGTGTGTGAATGACTCAGATATCGTATTTGTTCTAATGAGTCAACTGGAATGGCAGTTGGGTATGATTCAGATACCTTTTTGGCTTGAATGAGTCAAAAAGTAGGTGCAATGTGATTGACTGCATATTGAAAAACTATAAAAAGAGTCAATGAAAGGGTAAAAGACAAGTTGCATTTGCCATCAAAGTCGACTCAAACAGATGAAATCAGGTTTATCGCGGTATCATTCGCATTTCGCTGCGCTACATGCTCATGTCGCGCTATGTGTCTGTCCGCATAAATGCGCTTGCGTGAGTAAGCTCCCGCCGCACATTATGCGACAGCCACGCACCGCTTGTAGAAACGCGCATCTTCGAATTAATCGAGTCAAAACAATTCAGTAAAAAATAAGTAGAGGTATTGAAACAACTTATGAAAAGCAACATTCAATTTTCTATCATTGTAGTATGTTTAAATCCCGGGGAAAAATTAAAAGAGACGCTTGAAAGTATTTTAAGCCAGACTTATACGGATTTCGAAGTGATTATCAAGGATGGCGGCAGCAAGGATGGCTCTTTGGAGCAGCTTCCCAAGGATGAAAGAATCCGATTATATTGTGAACCGGATAAGAGCATTTATGAGGCGATGAATCAGGCTGTGCAGCATGCAAACGCTGATTATGTGCTGTTTATGAACTGTGGGGATCTGTTTCATCATGACACGGTGCTTTCTGAGGCTGCAGTGCATATGCAGAAAACAGCTGACAAACTACATGTGTTTTATGGGGATACCTACAGTACAAAGAATGATACTTTGATAGCATCGCCCAGAGAGATTGATGGTTTTACCTGCTATCGTAACATACCCTGCCATCAGTCTTGCTTTTATGCGCTGGAATTGTGTAAGAACAAGCCGTATGAGACTTCTCTGAGAATCCGGGCGGATTATGACCATTTCCTGTGGTGCTATTATGTGGCGAAAGCATCTATGAATTATTTGGGGATTACCGTTTCGTCTTATGAGGGCGGTGGTTATTCTGAGAGTAAGGAGAATCAAAAGAGAGATAAAGAGGAGCATCGTCAGATTGTGGAAACTTATATGAGTAAATCAGAGCTCTTCCGGTATCGCGCAATCATGGCACTCACCCTCGCACCGCTGAGGAGTGCCATGGCGGAAAGCCCTGTTTTTTCAAAACTTTATCATGGGGTGAAACAGTTGATTTACCGGGGCTAGATTTCGTTTATCATCTTTTCAAAGGCAGCAACAGGAATCGGCTTGGAAAAATAATAACCCTGGAACATGCTGCATCCGAGTGCGGAAAGGTTGTCCAGTTGCTCTTTCGTCTCAATGCCTTCGGAGATGACTTCCATTCCAAGACGTTTAGCCATGTCAATTACGGATTCCAAAATGACAGCTCCACGCTTGTTATTTTCGGACTGCCTGAGGAATCCCATATCTATTTTCAGAACATCTGCGTGAATATCTTTTAAGAGACTTAGGGAAGAGGAACCTTTCCCGAAGTCATCAATTTCCACCGTAAATTCATCCTGCTGTAATTTTGCAATGGTTTCTCTATTGTTCTGGGTCTCATCGGCAACCGCTGTTTCCGTGATTTCAACATGTACTTTCTGAGGTGTGACATGATATTTCTCACAAAGCTCCTTAAAAGTAGCTGCGACGTCTGTGTAATAGAAATCCTTAGGTGAGACATTGACAGAGAGAAAGAGCTTTTCAAATGAAGTGCCTTTCCAGGTGGCTAATTGTTTTACCGCCAACTCCCAGACATATTTATCCAGCGAAGCTATCAGGTCCGACTGTTCCAAAATGCTGATAAACTCGTAGGGGGGAACCATTGTACCGTTTGGAAGAATCCAGCGAACAAGACATTCCGCACCTTCAATATGACCGGTTTTGTCTACCTGAGGCTGTAGGAACATTACAAATTGACCGCTTTTTAGGTTGGTCTCAAAGTTGCTTAACACTTCCTGCTCATGCAAAACCTTTTTGAGCAATGAATCATCGAACCATGCAATAGATTTCTCAAGATTATTGCGAATGGAATCCAAAGCCATATATGCCCAATCAAACATAATGGAGATGGGCAAATTATTTCTTTTCACTTCATAAATTCCGAAATGAATATTCAGCCGATAGGAGCTACTGTCAATCAGAGATTTGACGCGGGAGACAATTTCAAAAAAGCGGCTATCACTATATGCTGACTTGGGGATGCAGATAGAAAAAACATCTCCTCCATTGCGGCCGAGTACGCCGACAGATGAAAAGGCTTCGGATAAAATACCGGCTACATCCATCAGGATTTCATCTCCTTTTGTCCTTCCAAAAAGATTGTTAGCCAGCATGAAATTACGGATATTGGCTGAAATGATTAAAAATTCACCTGTGGGATGCTCTAACAGTAACTGTCTTACACTGCGGCAAAAACCGTCCCAATTCAGCAACCCTGTAAGAGTATCATGGGTAGTTAAATATTCGCTGGTTTCCTGAACATCCTTTGTTTTATTCTGACCGAGCTCCTCTGGGGCGAGAAGATTGATATTGATTAATTCGAGGCTGCATGAAAAAACAGTGGAATCGGCAAGCGTAATCAATGCAGGGATGGATTGAATCTGATATTTCTTTTGTTCGTGAAATTCCGTTCGGCTCATTTTCTGATGGGCATGACATGCCCGATAGCTGGAACAATCGGCACATCGGTGATCAGCATTCCATAAGGCATAGCATTCCCTGCCGTACTGGAGAAATCCTTCGTTGTCCACTGCAACTTCACGGCATTCTTCTGCATCTACAAGCCGGACGTAATCAAACATGACACGCATACTGTCCAGCGCCGCATTTACATCCTTCCATGTGTATTCCAAGGTCTGTTTCATATTCTGCCCCATAAGTTTATTCCTATCTCTGCCCTGTGAAATATTTTCATTTCCTACTCACTATAATTCTATCATGAACACAGGGGAAGTTCAACGCATGACATACTGCATATCAAGAAGATAATATTGACACTGCATTGTGGAAGTGTTATTTTTAAATCGTAAGTAGTAAGTAATAAGTAGTAAGTTGAATGACGGAGGGGATTATCATGACAGTAGCAGAACAATATGCACTAATCGCAATGAACGGGGTGGAGCTTGGCAAGAAAAATGTGCTGATTCGCAGGAAAAAGAATTGTATTCTGGCGGCATATGAGCTGGACGAAATACTGAAAATAGAGGATGAGAGTGAAAAAGAAGAGCGTTTTCATCAGAGAATAAAGGAACTTTCGAAACTATCTGCTAAAGAACGAGAGAAGCGTGTGGACGTGGTAGTGAATAAGCTGGTCGCGGAGGGGAAGCTGGAGGTAATCTCCGCACTGATGGACTCTGATTTGTATATGGAGGAGGCCGGAGTTACAAGTAAGCAATATCGTGCAGAAAAATCGGTATTTCTTGCGACCACAGAGTATTTGCGTGCAGAAATTCTGGAGGAGGGAGAAATATCGGAAGAGGTTTTGTGTCTCACGTGGCTCCTGAAGCAGAGTGACGAATGGAACACTATATTTTCTATATCAGAGAAGGAGAATGCGGAATCGCGTATTTTAAAGCTTTGCTTGGAAAATTCTTTCGCGAAAAATCTTTTTATGGAAAGAATCGGAGTGTTTGGGGCGGATTTTTATGGTTTCCTATCTTACATCCGCGGAAGGATGTTATATACCCAGTTTGGGATAGGACTTGTCTCCAGAATGCCGGTTCTGGCACGCCGAGAGGCAGTGTTTATCGCCACAGACTCCTATTTTACAAATGCAGCGGAGCGTACGCAGTTTGTGAAGGAAAAGCTTGAGAAAAAGGGACATTTTTGCGAAGTAAAGCAGATGGGAAAGGTTTCTCTGCTGGAAATAGACAACGCTTTCTATGAATTGGTTCCGGATATGGATCATAGAGTGTTTGGTGTGAGACTGAGAAGATACATGCTTTAAGTGTGAGGGAAGAACATGTCCAGAAAAAGAAGTGATGAAGTGATTCAGACAGCGGAATACGTGACAATCGGAGAACTGGTACGCCTGACCGGTGTAAGATACAGTACACTAAAATACTATACCGAGGAGGGATTTCTCCACTTTGAACAGGAGGAGGAGAATCTCACCCGAAGGTATCAGAGAGTGCAGGCAATCCGGGAAATTGAAGAAATGAAACGTATGCGGTCTGAGGGATTAAGTATTGAGCAGATCAGGCAGAAGCGACTTGAGAAAAAGGCGGGGACATAGTACAATGAGGGAAATATAGTTCCAATGGAGGAGAAATGAGTAAAGAGACAGATATGATGGAACAAAAGAAACCAAGAATGGCAAATCTGGAATTGCTTAGAAGCATTGCCATGATGATGGTTGTAATGTTACATTTTCTGGGCAAAGGAGGATTATTGGGAGATATAACCGCTCCCTATCTGCCGCCTGTGAGGATTGTGGCATGGTTGTTGGAAATATTGAGTGTGGTAGCTGTAAATGTCTATATGCTAATCAGCGGATACTTTTTGTGTGAATCCTCTTTTAAACTGAGCCGGCTATTGAAACTATGGCTTCAGGTTTGGTCCTATTCCGTGGTGATAGGCTTTCTGGCTGCCAAACTGGGATTGATGACAGA
>JAILPF010000207.1 GCA_024699575.1 Acetatifactor sp.
TCATTCAATGTGTAGTTCTTACCTTCAATACCGTAGGTAAACAGGTTCTTCACCTCAGGATCTGTGTTCCACAGTTCCAGGAAATCTACAGCACGATCCGGATGCTCGCAGGTTACAGGGATGCAGAACAGGGACCCCAGACAAGCATTGGAAGAAAGGAAGACATTGGAGATCGGAATATAAGTTCTCTCGAATCCAACCTCTGCCAGGGTGTACTCTTCACCACAGGGAGTGTAGGTGGTGATGGAGAAACCGTAGTCGTCTTCATTCTTGAAATTGTCAAAGTAGCTTGCCTCTGCAGTCAACACATCGCTTGAGAAAATACCGTACTCATACCAGTCACGATAAATCTGACAGGTTTTCTTGAAGTAATCTGTCTCAAAATAGTTGAGTGCCACACTGGGATTCTTTCTGTCCACCATGACTGCTCGGTTAATCTGGGAGTACTCATTCATACGAAGCAACTGCATCACTGCATCATAGTTCGCATAGGTACCTACCCAGGGACCGTGACCGTCATCCTTGTACTTCTTAAGCAGTTCATTCAAACCATCGATATCACCGATGTACGCATTGGGATCAGGTACATTGTCCTTTGCCCACTTGGTGTTCACATAGATGCCCCACTGCTCTCCGCTCTCCTTGTAAGTAGGCACTGCATAGATACCACCATTGATGGTTGCAGCATCCCAATGGGTTTTGGGAATCGCATTGTACAGCTTGGGATGATCTTTCAGCAACTCGCTGATATCGTAATACTCCCCGGCAGCTGCACGCTTACTGTAGGTCATCCACAGTGCATCGAAGATCAGGTCAATCTGTTCGCCGGAAGAAAGCGCCAGAGAGGATTTCTCCTTAAACTCTCCCTTTGCATATCGGATCAGATCGATGGTAATTCCGAGCTCCTTCACCTGAGGCAAATCATTGATTGCTGCCTCCACTTCATCATCCATGGTCCCGCTTGCATCGTTCATCGCAATGACCAGGGTGACCGGTTCCAAAGGCTCGGCAGTTGTTGCGGTCTCTTCTGCAGTCTCTTCGATCTCTGTCTCAGTGACAGTCTCCTGGGTGGCAGGCGTGCTACTGCTTGTAGCAGACCCGGTAGTGTTCCCGCAAGCTGCCATGGAGCATACCATAGACACTGCCAGCAGGATCGCCGTGATTTTCGTGTTCCTTTTCATTTTTTCTCCTCCTTTAATCTATACGCGTTATGCAACGCAAAAACTTGCAATGCAAGTTTTTATCCCTTGACCGCTCCAACCGTAATTCCTTTGATAAAGAAGCGTTGGAAGAATGGATAAGCCACCAGAATCGGTCCCAGAACCACCAGAAGAATAGCCATTCTCATAGGTTCACTTGGTGCATTATTTAATTCCGCCAGTTCCTCCGGCGTAAGCCTTGACATATTCTCCTTCAGGTATTCCAGGCTCTTCTCAATTCGAATGAGCACCAGCTGTAAGGTAGCTCTGTCCGGGTTATCAATGTACAAATAGGCTGTCTGCCATTCGTTCCAATGGGCTATTGCTGTGATAAATCCGATTGCTCCAAGGGAAGGGACAATCAACGGAATGATCACTCTGAAAAATACGAAGAACTCATTCGCCCCGTCTATCTTTGCTGCCTCCACCAAAGAATCCGGCACATAATTCTGTATAAAGGTTCTCATAACAATGCAATTGTATGCCCCCACAGCGCCGGGCAAAATCAATACCAAAAGGTTGTCTCTCAGACCATAATAATTGGTCAGCAAAATATAATTTGCCACCATTCCTCCATGAAACAGCATGGGAATCAGTAAGAAGATGGACAAAAAACCTCGAAGCGGAAAGCTCTTACGACTCAGTGCAAATGCGAACATGCTGGTGAACAGCAAGGTAAGCCCCGTTCCCGCAACCGTTTCAAAAATCGTAATTTTATAGGATTGAACCAGTTGATGCCCATACTTCAATACGTATCTCCAACCGTCCAGGGACATCGCATTCGGGAAAAAGCTGAACCCTTTTGCCGCGATGCTACTCTTATCCGTAAAGGATACGATCACCACCAATAGCACCGGTAACAGACAAAACAGGGCAAACAATCCCAAAACAATCATGAGCACAACCTGGCCGCTTCCAATTTTTCTTCCTGTACTAATACTATCTTTCATATACATTCCTTTCCCCGTTCCCCATTTCCTAAAAAAGTGCATGCTCTGGGGAAATCCTTCTAACAATCCTATTCACCCCGATCACCATGGCACATCCTACCACCGATTGGAACAGACTCACTGCAGCGGTCACACCATAGCTGGCTGAATTGGTCACCAGGGCATTCAGCACATAGGTATCTAAGGTCTGGGTTGCCGGATACAGCGCTCCGATATTCTGTGTCACCTGATAAAACAAACCGGTGTTTGAATTCATGATATTGCCCAGACCAAGCAGCGTCAGAATCGCCACCATGCTGGAAAGCATGGGTAATGTAATGTACCGGATCTGCTGCCACTTGGTTGCCCCATCCAGCATGGCCGATTCAAAAATCTCCTGATCGATTCCGGCAAGGGCTGACAGGTACAGGATGGAACCATAACCGGTTCCTTTCCACACATTGATAATTGTAAAAATAACAGGCCAGTATTTCGGCTGCATGTAAAAAGAAATTTCACTATGTCCCACAGACCTTAAAATGGAGTTGATCATTCCTGTGTTATTCTGTAAAATCGCCTTCACAATAAAAGCGATTGCAATATAAGAAATAAATGTGGGCATGATCATAATGGTCTGTGAAAATTTGGCAAAGTATTTGTTTCTGCATTCATTCAGGGCGATCGCAAGCGCTACATTGCAGATTGTTCCTATGATCGTAAACAGAAGATAGTAGCCAACTGTGTTACGTAACATTCTCCACGCGATTCCCGAGGATCCAAACAGGAATTTGAAATTTTCCAGTCCACACCAGGGACTGCCGAACACCCCCTTTGCAAAGGTGTACTTTTTAAAGGCCAATATCACACCGAACATCGGTATATATGCAAACATGATGATTAATACGAATCCGGGCAAAACGAATAATAATAGCTCTCGATGCTTCCATAATCCCTTCATGAATTGCTTTATTGAATGATGGGCTTTATCCATACAATAGCGGCTCCTTTCCGTTCTCTTTTCTCCCCTCTCAAGACATTTTTCATTTTATTGCATGCATTGTACCGTTTCAACAATAACAATCCGACTTTTTAGCATTTTCCCGACTTTTTAACCAATTTATTCCACTTGGTTTCTTTTCCATTGTGCATATTGTATATTCATTTTCATTATCTGTCAATGCTTCTGAATGATTATTTTCATTCTAAATCACTTTATTTGATTGTTTTTGACTGAATCGTATAAAAAACGACTCAGGGAAGTCGGTAAGGTTTTTCATAGCAGTTAAATTTTACCGCAAAAGAAGGACCAATAGTTCATTTACTGAACCATTGATCCTTCTTTATTTTTGAGACTATGTTTTTTCACAGCCCCATTTTTTATTTCTGATTTGCAAACGTTAAAACAACTTTAAACAAATCTCCGTCCGTGATAATTTCCATCTTCCCATGCTGTAACTCCATCAGACTTCCTGCTATCGACAACCCAAGGCCACTTCCCTCCATATGCCTTGACTTATCCCCCCTGACAAATCTTTCCTGCAGTTCTTCGCCTGTCAGTTCTAATGGATACTCTGACATATTTCGGAATATAATCCTTACCTCCTTGTC
>JAILPF010000214.1 GCA_024699575.1 Acetatifactor sp.
GGCAGGATGCCCCCCATACCAACGAGGGATTTATCGCAAGTATCAGCAGAGATTACAGACAGATGCTTTTAAACACCTCCGCCATGCTGGATGAAGATACCCTTTTGGCTGCGGTGGAGTGTATCAAAGAATCCAACAACATTTATGTGTTCTCCTTTTCCAACACTTCCTTTGTTGCTAGCGAACTGGATTTTAAATTAAGCCTTGCCGGTCTTCGCACCAAAGCAGTGACAGACCTTTCCAGCATGCGCATTCAAGCTTCCAACGTGAAAAAGGATGATCTGGTCATTTTCATTGTTCCCACTGTTTTGATGAGAGATATTTATCAGGCTCTGAGCATCTGCAGAGAGCGTGACGCAAAGATTCTGACAATCACCAGCTACGATTCCCCCAAGCTCAACGATCTTGTTGACTTTAAGTTTATCACAAGCGATAAACTCACAGCAAAGAATTCAGCCACCATTTCCAACAATATGATGTACCTGTTTGTGGTGGATATCATTTACAGTTATCTGTTGGAAAACGACAAGGCACTTCGCCAGAAGAAGCTTACCAACGATGCAATACTGAACAACCAGCAGATGATCGACAATTACATGCTGGAATACTAAACCGTGTATGCCATTTCAATACGGATATAACCAAAGGGATCACAGTTTGCGATCCCTTTGATTATGTTTCTATTATCCTGTCTTTTATTCTTTTGTCAACGTGATATAGTCCGACAGAAGCTTGTATCCATTTGCCCCCTCATTCTTTCCGACTACCGTAAGGCGAAGGGCAACATCCCCCGCTGTGTCGAAGTGCACCATACCAATGTCAAACTCCGCATATCCCTGGGCGGCATCATAACAGTCCATGGCATCTCCACTGGAGACTCCATTGACATAGGTCTGATACATTCCACTGTCCGCAGTCTGCTTTACATGAAGTGTTACATGATAATCTCCCGGTTCCATGATATTCAACGCATATTCAATATAATCATTTACCGCATTGCCAAAGAACTTATCCAGCGTTCCACCTCCCGCAGCGTTATCATTGATCACCGCATATCCATCTCCTGCAGAAGTACCCAACACTTCAAGGCAACAAGTCTCCTGCTGCATTTCCCATACATCCGGCAGAGTCAACATAATGCTGTCAAAAGACATCTTGTAACCGGAAGAACTATTATTCTTTCCAACCGCGGTGAATCGAATGACGTAATCGCCGGGTACATCAAAGCTCATACTTCCCAAATCCACTTCCTGATAATTGGAGGTTGTACAATAAGCATCCAACTGATTCTGACACACCTGATCCCCAATCTTTACTTCAAAGATTCCGGCATTGTTACTCTTTAAGGTCCGCACAATCAGGCGATAGGTTCCTGCTTTAGGAATACTCATTTTATAATCAATATAATCTCCCACCGTCTTGCCGTTAAACAACGCATAGGAGCCGCCGCTTGCGATGGAACTTCCTGACACTTTATGGCTGGCGGAAGTCTGAAGCATCTGCATCTGTTCTGTCTCCTGGATCAAAGGAAGTGTAATGTTTGCAGGCACCACATGTGCTGTATTTCCACCGGTCGCTATCTTTACAGTGAAATTCTTTCCTCGAAGAGCACCTACCGTGCTGACGGAAAGCTTAATTGTGGGTGCAAGCTGCAATACTTCCACTCCGGGGTCGGCAGCTATCACACTGCTGCCTCTCTTCTGAAGTTCGATGATGATCGGTTCTGTTGCAAGTCCTGTAGGATCGGCAACGGAAATATCAATATCTCCACTGTTTTCTTTTACCATAACCGAAGACTTTCGATTGGATGTGATAATTCCAACGCGTTTACCGCCATCCGTCCAGAAATTCACGCTCGTGATATTGAGGGAAGTCTCCTTGACACCTTGTGCATCTTCAGAATTTTCCAGTATGGTAATCTCCGGACTGGACGTGTAGGATAACGTCTGTTCCGCTGTCTGGTTCGGTAAGATTGCATAGGCATAGGTGGAAGCGGAAGGATTCATTCCATGATCCACCCACAGAGTCATATAGTTTCTGGTGTACATCGTTGTGGACGCAGTTGCTCTGGTATCCACATCCTTCCATTTACCGGTTCTGGCTTCACGCAATGCCTGCACCGTTGTGCCCGTCGGGAAATAATATCCTATTCCCGCACCCGACACATTTCCTTCCAGATTGATCGATCTGACTCCGGTCATCGTTTCCGACCAACCCAGATTGGATGACTTCTGCACTCCGTTCACAGTAAGCACATTGGAACCGGAATCGTTGATCTTACGATTTTCAATAATTGTTTCGGCAGTTATCCCATCTGTGCTCGTGATGCCACTTCCCAGGGCTACGATCTCATCGTCAAACAGAAACCAGGATTTCTTACCGGTCAGTGTATAATCCATGGATTGTAACTCCATTCCGTTAGTTCCATATACACCGTACAGATTGCTTCCTCCAACCCATTTACTGCCATTCGTCAGGTGCGGCGTGGATGTCGTATTCTGCAAAACCGTTGTTCCGGACAAACGATATGCATTGACGGTGGGCCAGAAGTTGTCATTAAACTGACTGGTATCTCCATTGTAAAGATAGGTCATTCCGTCGGAGGTATGCCATCCTCTTGCATTCTCCCCATTTATGGATTCAAAATTTGCAATACGATCGGAATTCATGCTGATTCCGAAACTGTAGCCGACTCCCGTTTTCACCACACGATCCATTCCCAGAAATTGGTGGTATGACTCTGTGTCCTGGGCAGCTGCAACCGTGGGATCATTCAACAATGCTTCTGCCTTTTGGATCATTTCAATTCCTGCATCTGCAAGGAATCCGTTTGTTGTGTCTGCCTGCAGCCAATTCTTGATCAGACTCTTGAATGCCGCCGCATCTGCCCCTCCCGCAATATCTGCCAGATGGAAAATGGAAGACATCACCAGATGACTGGATAGATTATCCTGATCATGCTCTCTGGAAATCTCTCTTCCCCTGACCATATCCATCAGATTTCCTTTGTAGATTACAGGTGCATAAGTATCATAAACCCATTGAAAAACGTTATCGACATCCGTATCAGTGGTATCCCATGCAGAACCGTCAAACAGATATAACAAGTTGGAAACAGATTCTAAAAGGCTTCTGCCATAGCCGCCGCTATATGCATAATAATTATGCTGCACAAAGGAACCATCTCTGTAAAATCCATCTCCGCCGGTCACATAATCAAACAGGGAACTCAATCCATTCATTGCTGCCGCAATTTTGGAATCATCTTTGACAATTACCCCTCGCACACCGATGATCTCACATTCCCACGCCCGATTGGCACCGGTCATGGTCACTGTCGGCTGATAAAATTCCACCGCATTCATATACGCTGTGATCTGTTCCGTTGACAATTCATCATACATGAGAATAACGATATCATTCAATGCAAGGGGAACACCAATCTGCCAATCCCACCAGTTCTGATAACTTTTTTTCCCATCATAGTACTTGTTTGTATTGTACCAGTCTAACGCATACAAAATATCACTGCGCAAATCCGCATCATGATACAAGGTCGATCCGTATGTGTTGTAGGCCAATGCCATACTACGGATGCGCCCATACGCAGTGGTCAGCTGTGCGGAAACAGATCCACTGTTACAGTCGCTCCACAGATAATTTTTGGTTCCACTTTTGTCCATGGTCGACCGGACCGTGGTCGCTTCCTCCGTAATCCCCGTGATTGCAGCCGCAATATTAGGGTCTGTCACATCATAGTTTTCCCCTCCGGTCAGCATGGTTTTCCACTTTGCCCGCAATACATCATATCCATCCTCTGCCTGTACTTTAGCCTTCTCCGTAAAAGCGGTTGTAAAGATGGTTGCCACCACCACCAAAAGCATCAGGCTCTTTCGTATTGTTTGCTTCATAATA
>JAILPF010000230.1 GCA_024699575.1 Acetatifactor sp.
GTTGTCGAGAATGTTGAAAAAATGATTCATTGCGGCGATCCATCCTTTGGCGGTGCCATGTATGGATGCCCTTCCTGTGGTACGCTCAAATTTATTCCCTTCCGCTGCCACAGCCGTTTCTGTCCAACCTGTGGGGTCAAATACTCCATTGATAGAACCACCTCCATGTCCTTTAAACTCATTGACGTTTCTCACAGGCACTGCCTTTTCTCTGCTGTCCGCAGTGTTGTCCTTAGAATGTTCCAGAATGCTAACAAATCTGAGTGTTTTACTCCCGGCTTTATCTATGTCCTTCACACCTTCGGTCGTGACCTGAAATGGAATCCTTTCAAACCGCTCTTCTGAACGAAATGCAGGAGCATATCGGAGACTCCTTCAAAAAAGTCAAAGCCTCTGCAATCCTTCCGTCGTAACCAAGTACATTGGCAGATACCTTGGACGCCCTGCCATCGCATCTTCCCGCATTGATAAATACGATGGCGATTCTGTCACCTTCCACTACAACAGGCACGAAGATGACCAGCTTGTTTACGAAACGATTCCTGCGTTGGAGTTCATAGAAAGACTGATACGTCATATCCCTGAAACGAATTTTAAAATGATTCGTTATTATGGCATTTTTTCAGGAGTTTCCCGACAGGAGAACTTTCCTATAAAGTCAAAAAAAATCCCTACCAAACAGTTTTTTCAACTTTTGATAGGGATTTTCGAATATCGTTTAAATGTTATTTAGCCTCTAAATCAATCATCTTATAGTATCTGGTAAGTACTTCCGCAAGTCCGGTATTCTCTTTGGCATCGCCCACCTGGGACCATGCGTTTGCAATGACATCATAGTCATTTGTCTCCACATTTACCTGCCAGTTTTTCTGGTTCTTGATACCCCAGTTGCCATAGTCAGAGATGACCTTGTAGGTCCAGGTTGTCCAGCTCACACCACTTTCATTGATGGCTTTCACACCTTCATCCCATGCTTCCAGGTTGTTAAACAGAGCGAATTCTCCCATGTAGCTGGGCACATTGTAATTTGCGCTCTTGATGGCGTTTAACTTCTTTACCATGTTGGGCACCTGTTTGCCGGCTTTGTTGTCGTAATCGTCGTACAAGTAATTGTGATACTCATACATTACGTTCTCCCAGCCGTAATTGTCAGGATTGGGCAAATCCACAGGATCCCAGGTAGCTTCCATGATAATCACATGATCCGGGTCGATAGCGCGGATTTTCTTGTATGCCTCATCATAGACATTCCAAAGAATTTCATGTAATACCTTGTCACCCTGAGAAGTATTGTATCTGTAAGTACAGTAGGGCTCGTTCAATAAGTCATAACCTGCGACCCATTCATTTCCCTTATAGTGCTCTGCAATTGCTTCCCAGATCTTGTAGTAAAGCTCCTGATTGGCTTTTACAGTCGCCTCATCACCAAAGAAGAACTCGGAAGCATCCTGCTTGTGATCACCGCCATCTTTGCCGGAGTGATCACTGCCGTTCTGAGAACCGGGTGCGCCGTGCATATCCAGAATTACATACATATTTCTCTTAGCAGCCTGCTCTACAAACCAGTCTACACGCTCAAAACAGTTGTCATAGAATTCACCGTTCTCATCCACCAGATTGCGGTACCACATCGGAAGGCGAATACAGTTCATTCCAATTTCCTTACAGTAGTCAAAGTCTGCTTCTGTAAAGTAGTTGTCCTGATACAGATTGATCAATTCCATTGCTTTTTCTGCACCGAAACGTTCTGTCAATACTCTGTAGATATCTATCTCAGCAGCCACGTTGGAAGAATTATTGGTAACAGTCATCCAGAACTCCTGCAGCAGATACCCTCCTGCGTTGGTTCCTTTCAGCTGTACCACATCTCCTGTACCCGCGTTATTGCGCAGCACTTTACCAGCTGCTTTCAAAAATGGATTTTCCACTTCCTTATCCTCTCTCTCTATGTAGCTTACCTGGGGGCTCTGGTAGACCCTTACATAATCCACCTCCATCTGTGCGGATTCCAGGGATTCATCTATTCCCTTTGACCCGCCCCAGTCTCCACCAAAAGCGAGATTCAGAATCAGATACATCTTCTGGTCATAGGGCCACTCCGCAGCGGTAGGATTCTCCAGATAATCCGTGGGCTTGTAAGTAAAAATTTCCTCTCCATCCACAGAGAAAATCAGTTTATCCGGAAGCCATTCCACTCCGTAGACATGAAATGCTTCGCTACAGTCCTCCACCTTAACAGTGTTATACTTTTGCGTATTTTTCATGTGATTGTATGCGCCGGTATGAATGGTTGAGTGTATCACACCCTGATCGTACCCTACATGCTCGCAGATATCAATCTCGCCGGAATTGGGCCAGTTACCGTAGGTGTCTTTGGAAGGCATCATCCAGATTGCCGGCCAGGTTCCCAGACCGGCGGGAAGCTTTGCACAGATTTCAAACTTTCCGTAAAGCCAGTCCCGCTTTCCTCTGGTAATCATTCTGGCGGAAGTATAATCACTGTTTCCCTTTTTCTCCTTGCGAAGCTCGATGAAAAGCTTCCCATCTTTCACAGTGGCGTTTTCCTTGTTGTAGCACTGCAATTCATGATTGCCCCAGCCATTTCCGCCCTGTTCAAAGCCCCATTTACTCTCGTCAGGCATGCCTTCGTAATCAAATTCATCACTCCACACCAGACGGTAGTCCATGTTGCTCTCATCGTATTTAAAATTCTTTGCTTTTACGTTCACTGTCTCCTCCTCATCCTGATTCTGAAAAGCTGCAGGCACCTTTGTACCTACCTTTGGTTGAAAAGAAGATTCCCCTTCCACAGGAGCTTCCTCGGCGGGTGCTGTAGCACCACAGCCGGTCAGCAACGTGAGGGCAAGGATTCCGGCGAGAATCCCTCTTACCTGAACTTTCTTTTTCATAACTTTCACATCCTTTTATTCACCTGTGATACCTGTGTTCTCAATACCCTGAATGAACTGTCTCTGAACACAAGCATACAGCAGAAGCAGCGGCACAATAGAAATCAACGTTGCCGACATCTTATATGCCTCGTTAATCTTGTACATTCCCTCAGAACCCATACCGGAGGATGCGTTGCTTGAGAACATACTGTCAAACGTGGACAGCTTCAGAGGAAGCAAGTCCATGGTACCTCCCAGATAGGTAGCTGTCTGATAAGTCTCATTCCAGTTCCATACGAATGCAAACAGGAATACAATCAGTACCGTGGACACGGACAGACGCATTGCAATATGGAAGAATACCTGAAAAGGTCCGGCTCCGTCAATCATTGCCGCCTCATCCAGAGAATAAGGTATCAGGTTAAAAAAGTTCCAGAATATCAAAATTAAAATGGTTCCGTTTACACCCTGTCCAAACATTGCCATCAACACCTGCGGAAATACCGTACCAATCATCTGTGCACCAAAGCTTGTCTGAACCTGCATGAAGATAATCAGTCTCGGAATCATAAGCACAGTCACCGGTACAATAAACGCCAGCAGAATCATGGTGAACCAGAACTGTTTTCCACGGAATTTGTAACGGGACAATGCATATCCTGTCATCGCTGCCACAATCGTCTGCAGAGCAGCCAATCCTGCGGAAAAAGCAATGGAATGAATCAAGCTTCCGGGCATTTTCAATACTCGGGCTGCAACGCTGAAATTACCAAGTGTAGGATGCAGAGCAATCCACTGTACGGAAGGGTCGATTACATCATCTGCGGACATAAGTGATTTGGAAATCATCTCAAATATTGGCTCCAGATAGATATAGCCAATACAAACCAACAGAAAATAAATTACAATTTTTCCGATTTTCTTTGCCATCATCTATCCCTCCTTTACCAATACTTGTGTGTCTCTTTGATTTTTCTTTCACGGAATACCAAAAAGGCAATTCCGATAATTACCAGCACGAGTAAACTATATACCCATGACAGTGTAGCAGCATAGCCAAATCCACCTGAAGTATTGGCTGTTTTCTCTTTAATCTGCACTAATACCGGGTTAATGTTATCCATCGCTCCCAGCTGCACAATGGAAAAGATGGTTACAATCAATGCAGTGGGGCGGATAATCGGCATTGTGATTTTCCATAAAATCTGCCAGCTTGTCGCAGAGTCAATACGGGCTGCCTCATAGAGACTTGGATTGATCTTCTGCAATCCGTTGATAAACAGGACAATCGGAATTCCTGTAAACCACAAAATGATGGATAAGTTGTCAAACAGAGAAACCATAGCATTTGCCAGAGGCTCTGAATAACTGTAAATCATTCGGATAACAAAGGTATAATACAGCGGATTAATCTGTCCTTCCACAGCAGGCTCCAGGTGCATCAACTGATACATGACCGGACCGGAAAGTACTACTACAGGAAGAAAATATATGGTACGGAACACAGATTTTCCTTTGACGATAGCATTTAACATCATGGCAAGAATAAACGCCATGATGACAATGACCAGTGTGTAAGGGATAATCATTCCCAGGAAAGCTACCAATGCCGGTGTAAATTCTGTATTAACCAGAAATGCTTCCCTGTAGTTTTTGATTCCCACAAAATTAATATTGAATCCACGGATATCCTGTTTTACATCCGTAAAGCTGAGATACGCTGTCATGACAAAAGGGATAAAGGTAAAAATGATGAAACCTATAATCCAGGGTGCCATGAAAAGATATCCGTATTTATCCTGTCTTCTTTGGAAGGATTTCAATTTTTTTCTTTTTGCTGTTCTTGCAGACATATGTTTCCTCCTTCCTACTCAATGACTGAAGCACTCTGTGCTTCTACAGTATGTCCATTATAGGAAATTGCATTGGAAGTATAATTTACAACCACTTCCTTCGTTTTCCCATTGTTTTCATAGCTGTTGACAATCACACCACTTTCCAGAACTTTACGGTCTGTCCATTCATATCCGGCAACTTTGCTCTGTACCTCATTAATTTCACCGTAAAGCTCCTGAATCAAATCCGCATACAGTGCATACTCCGTGGAGTACAAATCGGAGCTTACCGTATCCATCAGTTCGTAAGAAGGCTTCTTGGAGAGAATGAAGGATGGATACAGGTTGTAATCAATCATCTTCAGAATATCTCTCTGAGTGTAGAAGGAGAAGTTTGCATAGGGTGCATATACTTCCATGGTTCCATTCAATACCAGCTGCAGGAAAGGAACTGCATCTGTCTCAAAAATGTACTGTGAGTTTCCTACCGGAGCCTGAAGATAACGGTCTGTATACTGCCACAAATATTTTCCGGGTGTCTCAATGTTAAACAGCACATCCTCTTTCATATTCGCAAAGGTCTGCTGATACAAATCCGTTGCTTCGCTGACACTGTATTTTTCACCGGAGTTGGAATAAGTTCCTGCAAGAATACTTCCGATTCCTTCCACTGTCATGGAAGAAGAATGTTCTTTCATTTTCTCGTACTGTTTTGTCAGCCATTCCGCACTCTTGGCAGGAATTGCATAACCGAAGAATTGGTCCGGAACAGTATCCATCAGAAGTGCACTCTTATTCACAAAGGCATACCATGAGTTGACATGGCGTACTGCGGTTTTATAATAATTGAGCATCTTCTCATTGATGGTCACATAGTCCTGAGCATAGGAAACATCAATTCCCTGCTCTGCGAATTCTTTGAACAGTTTCTCAAAGCTTCCCTTGCCTCCGATTTCCGCAGAGAACTTCTGTGTATAAGGCCTGGAGAAAGAAACTCCTTTTTTCTGCCATCCGGAAAGGCCGGAATTGATATTGGCGATTCCTTTGGATGCAACATCGCTCAGAATTTCTTCCACATCATCGGTTGTAGTCACGACCACATTCTCCATACCTACCACACTGTTCTTGGCATCGGACATGATGAAGTCAAGTCTGATAGGAATATCACCACTCTGAGTATTGCCACCGGCATTCAGGATACCGTTTTCAATCAAATGGTTGCGGTATGTACGGGCCATTCCCACGTAGTTGGCAGCTTCTGTGGAGCCGGTTCCGTTCCCTGTCAGGAACTCATATGTCATATTGATATCAAACCTGTTGGGTTCATCCATCAGAGAGAAATAACCGTCACCAGCCTTATTATATACCTTGTAGAACTTTAAGTTATAGGTGAATCTGGGGCAGGTCCATGTGTAGTAGGTTACATTTTCTTCCGGAGTACACATGATACTCATGTACTCATCCCCCTCATCGGCGTATGCGACAAATGCCACCTGATCGTTGCCGTAAGCCACACCGAATACCGGCATTACCGGATTCTTCAGCGGAATGGCGTCAGATAGCTCGGTGTAGTAATATTCACCCTGTGAAGGATCCACACCATAGACATCTCCATTGTATGCCTGGAAAGATACTGTGTTATCTCTAAAGCGTACCAGCGCTCCACTTCCGTCAGGGACCATTGCATAGCCTGTGGGAGCATCCTTTTTCGCAGGAATATCGTATTCCCCGGTTTCCGGGTTGTAGTTCAACACTTCACCGCCGCTGGAACCAAGAAAGGGTGTAAGATATAAATCTGTCAATGCGTTGATTCCCTCACCGGTAATCTCTTCAAAAGGTATCTTATAAGAAATCTTTTTCTCACCAAAGGTGATATATACCTTCATCTGAATGTCAATCTCTTTGAAATCCACATCCAGACAATATTCACTGTCGGAAATCTTAGAAAGTTTGGATTCGGAATCCTTATCTGCAGAAGATGCTTTCTTTAAGGTCTCCACATTATTGACCTCTCTGTACTCAATAGAAACCAGGGAGTTAGCAAACGCTGTGTAAATTTCGTTCAGATTCTCTTCTGCCGGATGCTCTGCGAGGTATGCAAAGTCTTCATCCGTCTTTGCTTTCTTAGCCTTTTTCTTTAATTCTTTATTGGTTGCAGCATCCAGACCGGTCTTCCAGAGATAACCGCTCTCCTTGTCGTA
>JAILPF010000263.1 GCA_024699575.1 Acetatifactor sp.
TATTAAAATACGAAATAGATGAAACTACCGGAATCAAAATCTACGCCATATACCCCCAAAGTCAATGCGCAAATCACAAGCAAAATCAAAACTCCATATCGAAACCATAAATTCTGGCGGAGAAGAAATTCCCCAAAATTCCATTTATTTCTATATTTCACGATATCTACAAGTATTAAGAAAATAACCGCTAAGAATAGGATATTCATTTCTCGTCTATCCAGGCCGAAACTAAATAGGGTCTCATCAAAAAGTGCCCATGGATTCCATTTGGTAACCATTCGCTGTACATAGTAAATGGCATTGTCCACAGAGGGTGCCCTAAAGAAAATCCATGCAAAAGATGTCAGCAGAAACGTAACCACAATCTTTCCGAAATGATAACTGAATGCATCTGTATCTGTCTTCAGCATCTCCGTGATTCTTTTTCTTACCGGTCGCAGAATATCCCCTACTATTTGGTACACCCCATGCAGGATTCCCCACGAAACATATGTCCATGCAGCTCCATGCCAAAGTCCGCTTACCAAAAAAGTAATGAAAATATTCACGTATTTTCTTCCCCTTGAGCATCTGTTGCCACCCAGCGGAATATATACATAGTCCCTAAACCATGTGCTGAGGGATATGTGCCACCTATGCCAAAAATCAGAAATACTTTCCGCAAAATAAGGAGCATTGAAATTCTCTGTTAATTCAAAGCCCATAATGGAAGCCGCCCCCACTGCGATGCAGGAGTACCCGGCAAAATCGCAATAAATCTGCAAGGCAAAAGCAAACGCCCCCGCAGCTGCATCCACTGTTCCCAATCGATATACATTGTCGAATACCCCATTCACAAAAATGGCAACTCTATCTGCAATCACCATTTTTTGGAAAAGTCCCCATATCATCATGGCAAATCCTGATATTACTTTTTCGAAATCCCACATTTTTTTGTGATTCATATTCTGTATTTGGGTCAAAAGCTTTCCGGAGCGTTCGATCGGTCCTGCGACCAGCTGTGGAAAAAAACTCACAAAAAGCGCATATTTTAAAAAGTTTTTCTCCGCCGTAATCTCATCTTTATATACATCAGCCGTGTAACTCAATGCCTGAAATGTGTAAAAAGATATGCCCACAGGGAGCAAAAAGCTGAACGGATTGTCAATCACCTGTATGTGGAGCACGTTTAATATTCTATTGAAATTATGCAGGAAAAAATCGAAATATTTAAAGAAGCCAAGCACCGATAGATTGGCAAGAAAGCTTCCGGTCACCAGCCATCGCTTCAAAGATATAGTTTTGCCTTTTCTATAAAAATGCCACTCAGATAAGTGACAACTGTAGAAAAGGCAATCAATATAGCATACTTGGCATTCCAGCTCATATAGAAGTAATAGCTGGCTGCCAGAAGCCAAATATATCTCATTTTCAACGGAATCAAATAGTAAATCAATACTACAGTAGGAAAAAACACCATAAAATGTATTGAATTAAAAAGCATTACCCTCTCCCCTTGGTCGACTCTCTTTCTATCAACTGACCATGCAGTTTGATGATGTCTCCCTGTTCTTCCCCATTAATCATTTTAACCAGTTTTTTTACCGCAAGGCTACCCTGTTTCTCATATCCGGTGCGGATAGTCGTCAGATTCGGTGTGTACCATTGACACATCTCCACGTCATCCACTCCAACTACCTCAATGTCTTCCGGTATCTTTATACCCTTCTCCATTAGCGCATCCATAACTCCGAATGCACTTAAATCATTTGTTGCAAAAACTGCTTCCGGCATCGGATTCCCCTTCTCCAAAAATTGCGCCATAGCATCCCTTGCTTTTTCTCTTTCAAATCCACCCTCAAGAATATATTCCGGATCCACAACAATTCCGTCCTTCAACAGCCGGTCTCTGAATCCTCTGAATCGCTCTATCGCGTCATAGTTATCCAAAACACCCTGGATTACTGCAAAATTGCGGAACCCCTTCTTCAGAAAATAGTCCGCCACTGTAGTTCCATCTTTATAGGAGTCGAAAATAATACTGGAAACACGATTTCCTTTTAACTCTCTGTCCAGGAAAATGGTAGGAGCATCCAACTCCAAAATTCTCTTTGCACCTTCTTCATCTACGTCGTGAGAAAGAATAACGCAGCCGTCGACCCGTTTTCCCAGAATACTGGTGATGGCAGATTTCTCACTCCATGTGACAAAGATATTCAACTCATATCCATGCTTCACGCATTCCCAGAACATAATATCAGCCAGGGTTGCAAAGTATGGTCCCTTCAAAGAAGTCGTAAACAGACCCAGCACCTTGGTTGCTTTTGCTTTCAGATTCCTTCCATTTAAATCCGGTATATAATGTAATCGGTCTGCAACCTCCAAAATATATTCTCTGGTCTCCGGCTTTACCACCGATACGCCATTGAGCGCATTCGACACAGTAGAAATCGACACACCGGCTTCTCTTGCAATATCCTTAATTGTAACTTTACCCATCTTTGTCAGTCCCCTAAAAACGTTTCTAATATCTTATTTTGTAGTATAATATGGTTTCCTGGCAAATTCAAGATATTTTGTTATTTTTGTAACATTTGACGACCAAAAAAGAGCTGCCACTTTACGCGACAGCTCCCGAAAGACAAAATTCTTTTCTATTTTACTTGTATCCGTACTCATCACAGTATGCTTCCCACTGTGCTGTGAAACCTTCACGAACCTTCTCAAGTCCTGCTGCTGTTACTTTGTCACGGAACTCAGCTACTGCTGCGTCTACGTCATCAACAAGACCTGCCTGAAGAGGTGCAAGGTACTGTCTCATAACGTTGGAAACTGCTGTTCTCTCAGCTGCATAGTCATCAAAGTTCTCTGTAAATCCGGAGTAGATATCGGTGTTGAGGAACTTAGTCTTCTCACCAATCTTCATCAGCTTGTCGAAGATTTCGTTCTTCAGAACATCATTCTCTGTAAAGAGCTTATACTGATCGTTTCTAAGGTTCCATGTACTGAAGCCTTCATAACCAAATTTGGTATCTTCAACTGCCTCATAGAAGCCTTCATCATTGATGGTGTAATGAGTTCCTTCGATACCGCACTGAACCAGCTTGTTCATTTCTTCATCACACATGAGGTACTGAACTACTGCCAATGCTCTCTCAGGGTTCTTGCATCCTCTTACGACTGCAGTTGCATTCTGAGTTGCATGAGCAGGGTAGATGATACCGGTAACTTCACCGTAAGCAAGGTATGCAGACTCCCATCCTTCGCCGGCTTTTTCAAAATCACTTACAGAAGTGATGTATTTTGCAGGGTTCTGTCCCTGAGGCTCAGCTACGCACAGACCGTTTTTGTAAGAATCACTGTTGTTGGAATCAGAAAGAGCACTCTTGGACCAGAAACCATAATCAGCCCATTTCTTCATCAAATTCATATCTTCAACAAACTCATCTGAGAACCAGTAGTCAAATACCTGGTTAGGAGTATCATACATTGCTGCAAGACCATAAGGAAGTCCGTTTGCAGCTACCCAAGGATGCTTGATACCAAGGCACCATGCAGCATCGAATGCTACCTGGAATCCGGTACTTTCCTCAGTAGTAGAGGTTAAGATACCCTGGTTAGGCATGTTCTCTTTGATTCCAAGGAAATACTCTTCCATATGCTCAATGGAATCAGGAACAGGCAGGTCAAACTGTTTTCTTAAGTCTTCACGATACTTAATACCGGAGCTTACATACTCAGGTGAAGCATTCGGAACTGCGTAGATAGAACCGTTTACAGAACACATATTCAGATTCTCTTCGCCAACCAAATCTCTCAGTTCAGGAGTGTAGGTGTTCAGAATGTCATCCAATTCTACAAATGCACCGCTTGCTGCCAGCTGTCCATAGTTCAGCCAGTTTGCAACATAGATTAAGTCAGCACCGCCGGAAGTAAGCTCCAGACTGTACTTCTGCTGGAAGTCTGTCCAGGTAGAGAACTGGAAGTCAACGGTTGCGTTCAACTTCTCTAACAACTTCTCGTTGATGGCATCTTCTACAACCTGCTCATCAGCGGGAGCATCACCCATAACATAAAATACCAAATCTACTCTCTCAGAAGTGTCCAATTCTGCAGCTGCCGGAGCTTCAGTGGTCTCTTCTTCCGCACTGGTGTCTGTAGCAGCCACTTCAGTGGTGGTATCTGCAGGAGTAGTGTCTGCAGGAGCATAGGTGCTTGCGCTGTCATCGCTACCACAAGCTGCGAGTGAAACAGCCATTGATCCTGCTAATAACAGGCTCAATAATTTCTTACCATTTTTCATAATAGTAATCCTTCCTTTCTCTCGTTGGTCCTCCCCAACGGAAACATGTTTTTTTATTATTAATGCCTGCTGTCCGGCAATAATAATCTGCTAACTCCAATTCTTCCGGATAACTTAACCCTTTACCGCTCCAACGGTAATACCGGATACAAAATACTTCTGTACAAACGGATAGAATGCCAGTACAGGACCGGTTGCCACAACTGCCATTGCCAGTTTTACGGACTGTGTAGGCAGCTCAACTGTTGCCATACCACTGTTCTGAGACATCTGCTTAATCGCAGTGGATGCATTCAGCAAGTCATACAGATAGAACTGCAACTCCCATGTGCTGGAATCGGTACTGAACATGGAAGAACGATACCAGTCGTTCCAATACCCCAAAGCAAGGAACAGACCGATAGTTGCAAGACCGGGGCCAAGGACAGGCATTACAATACGAAGGAAAATCGTTACATGTCCTGCACCGTCAATCTTTGCTGATTCTGTAATTGCATCCGGCACACTTCCCACGATGAAGGTTCTCATCAAAATAACGAGGAACGGACTCATCAAAGCCGGGAACCAGATTGCAATTGTAGAACCTTTCAAGCCAAGGACACTGGAATACATCAAATACCAGGGAATGGTACCACCACCAAAAATACTGGTGAAATAAATCAGGAATGAAATATTGTTCCTATATTTAAATTCCTTTCTGGAAATAACATAGGCGGTCAGCGTAATCATCATCAGACCCAAAAATGTGCCCAAACCTGTGTAGAAAATGGTCATTTTATATGCATGCAGGATGTCCTGAGGAGCCTTAAAAATTGTCTTATATGCGGAAACCGTAATATCTCTCGGCAGGAGGCTGTATCCTTGTGTAAGAATCGTATGATTGTCTGTAAAAGAACCGGACAGAATCATAAGAAATGGAATCACGCAGACGATAGCACCAAGCGCCAAAAGTGTATATGCAATAATATTGAAAATAATTGTTGATGGACCTTTTTTAATCTTCATTCTCGATGCCCTCCTTCCTAGAATAATGCGTACTCATCGTTTCTCCTCTTAACCACCCAGTTGGTGACCATAATGAGGATGAAACCGAATACGGACTGATACAGACCGGCTGCAGTACCAAGGCCGATACTAAGCGGTTGTGTCATAGCAATACGGTATACATATGTATCCAAAATATCTGTTACATTGAATAAGAGGCCATTGTTACCTACCATCTGGTAGAACAATTCGAACTGACCCTTCATAATACCACCCAGCGCATACAGAAGCAGGATGATAAAAGTCGGTTTCAACTGAGGCAGAGTGATGAAACGAATCTGCTGAAATACATTGGCGCCGTCCACCTTTGCCGCATCGTACAGTTCCGCGTCAATTCCCATAATCGTTGCCAGGTATACGACCATACCATATCCGATTCCCTTCCAGATATGGAAGAAGGTGATGAGGAACGGCCAGTACGAGGGCGTATTGTAAAAGTCAATTCTCTCTCCACCCAAAGCCGTTACAAACGTATTGATTACACCATAGTCATACTCGAAAAGGTTATATACGATAACCTTCAGAATAACAAAGGACACAAAATATGGCATGAACATCAATGTCTGAGATGTTTTCTTAAACCATTTAACAGTGACCTGACTTACAAAAATTGCAAAGATAATCTGAAGAAGATTTCCCAGACAAATAAACACAACATTGTAAAGCACCGTGTTTCTCGTCAGCCTGAACAAATCAGCGGATACCAGATACTCAAAGTTCTTAAAGCCGATAAACGGACTTGCCCACAAACCATCACGGAAGTTGAACTGTGTAAATGCGTAATATACACCAACCATAGGAAGATAATTATTAATCAGAAAATAGATAAATGTAGGTACCAACATTAAGAACAGTACCCAGTTCTTTTTCAATTCCTTCCAAAGTCCATGTTCGTGATATAACGCACGCTCAACTGCCTGTAGTTTTTTAACCACTGCATACCCAAGCAGAGAGATTACCAGCACAACATAAACTACCGCTGTAGGAACAAAGCCTTTTACCCCAACTTTGTTGTTTGAAAACGCTGCAAATACCATGGTCAGAATGGTAAGTAGAATGTTAAATACCATTGCCGCTTCCGCAGCCCCGTAAAGGCTTAATTCTCCCTTTTTACCGCGAATATTGGCAAGTCCTTTCACCAGATATGCAATCTGAAAATATGCTGTAGCTATAGCCAACATCAGCATAATCATTGAGAAAAGTCCCATAATACCTGCACTTGCATGCTGTACAAAGGAAAGCATACTGTACACAGGATATCCGCCCTTCAGTAGCGCCACCTGATCCGTGCTTACCTTCAGTTTTGTGACCAGATTGTAACCGTTTACAATCTTGATCCAATTTGCAAAGGGCAACATTAAGATTACTGACAATGCGGAAACTGCAAGTGTAATCCATACCCCAAGCTTTTTGCCTGCACGGTTCTCAAACAGAATGGCAAGCTTGTCTTGTTTGTTTGTAACTTCCATAATCTCCTCCTTTAATCTTCCGAAGAAAATTCCATATAGGCTACCTGCATCCCCGGCTTCGGAAATTCCAGAGTGAGGTGATACCAGCCTTTTTCTAATTGAACATTTATCAGCTTTTGGAATATCCAGTTTCCTCGTGTTCCATTGGTCTGAAATGTAATCAATTCTGTTCCGTTCAGTAACGCCTTGCATACCGTCTGCGCCCTGTTTGTACCATCGCACTTAAGCTTCGCAATTACGCCGACTGTCTCATCTGTATCAGAGTAAAACCACTGTTCCGTCGTATTCTGTAAATCAATTCTTCTGTTATTCTGGAGGATCTGTCCCCGCTCAGTCTCCTGTCTTTCAACAGCTTGCATTAACGGTATCCCGACCGGCATCTGATCAGCCCTCTGAAATGTAGGCATTTTCATCAGCAGTCTGCAGATATTCATCGCACTTCTCTGCAATTCTCCAACTGTCAGCCGCCCCTGTTCCAAAGCTTCCAAAGTGTCATCACCAAATGCGTTTAATTCTGCGCCATTGTTGTTTACAACCATGAACACATCGTTCTGCGCCCGCACCATGTCTCCGGTTCTCTTGGAGGATGCTTCCCCTCCTTCTGTCACATCGTTCATGGTTGACCACCAATCGGTCATTACCATTCCCGCAAAGCCCCACTCTTTTCTTAACAAAGTGGTATTCAAATCATAGTTGGAAGCTGCCCAGTGACCATTGATCGGATTGTAGCTGGTCATTATGGACTGTGCATTTCCCTCCTGCACCGCAAGTTCAAAGCCTTTCAGGTAAATCTCTCTGAGTGCCCTTTGGGAAACCAAAGCCTCTACCATATGTCTACGATGCTCCTGAGAATTACATGCAAAATGTTTTACCGTCGCATATACCCCGTTGGAACCGATGCCCCTTACAACCGCTACAGCCATTTTTCCTGTAATCAAGGGGTCCTCCGAAAAGTATTCAAAGTTACGTCCATTTAACGGATGTCTGTGTATATTGATTCCCGGTCCGAGCAGAGTATCAATCCGGTTGCGAACCATCTCCTCTCCCTGCATGGTAAAAAGTTCTTCCACCATCTTCGGATCCCAGGTACATGCAAGCAGTGTACCGATGGGCAACTGGGTTGCTTTAAGTCCCCCGTCCATACGAATACCGGATGGTCCGTCTGCGCAGCACCCAATTGGAATTCCATAGGACACAAGTTTATCGGAAACCCCTCCGAAAGCCGCCGCAGTCCCGGGAGTAACTTTAATGCTGCACATGCCCTCACCACGAACAATCATTGCAAGTTCTTCCTTTGTCAGCTGCGCAATAAACTCCTCCATAGTGCAAGTTCCGGCAGCTACATCCTGCAAGGTCAATCCACGATTACCTGTAATCTCGTATTCTTCAGGAAGTCGTTCCAGAACTCTTGCTCTTAAATCAATGGTTCTTGTCGGAACAGCCTCATAGCTTTCCTCATAGTTTCCGTCTTCCCTGAGAGTTCCCGGTTTCAAGCGAAGGAATCGTTCCTGAGGTGCCATTGCCTCCTCACATTGCTTTACGACAAAGGTTTCTTCCACCCGATAGCTTTGTACACCATCCACTTTAGCAATCTGTGCGTTTCTTACATTGTTTCCGACAAGGAACGAATATTCTCCTTTTTCTACAACATAGCAGTTTGAATATCCGCTCACACCGCTGTCGTCATATACAGCCAATGCAGATACCGGAATCACTATCTCTATCTCTTCGCTTTCCCTCACTGCCAAAAGTCGGGTCTTCTGAAATCCGACCAGCTCTCTGGCCGGTCTTCCGATTGTCCCCTGCGGTCCTTGTACATAGACCTGTACTACTTCTCGTCCACTGTATCTCGTGCCTTTGTTTTGAACCCTGCACTCAATCACAATCTCCGGTTCTTCATTGCGAACTCTGGAGTAGGAGTCTCCCGGTTCAATTGTAAATTTTGTATAGGTAAGACCATATCCAAAAGGGAATCTCACTGCTTCCCTGCAGAAAGTTTCAAAATATCTATATCCTACATACACATCCTCCTGATAAGTATTTCTGTCATCATTTCCATGATTCTTATCCGAAGGATAATCTGTGATTTTATATGCAATCGTATCCGCTAATTTCCCCTGTGCGGGCACGCTTCCGGTCAGCACATCCGCCACGGCATTACCGCCTTCCATGCCTCCCTGCCATGCATACAGAACCGCTTTGATGTGTTTTTTTATATCCTCATCATCCAAAAAGCTCATATCGATGATGTTGGGAACATTTAAGACGACAATCACATGTTCAAATCGTGCAGTGACCTTTTTCAATAAATCTTCTTCGGCATCCGTCAGTAAGAAACTGCCTTCCGCCACTTTATTATCCTTGTCTTCTCCCGCGGTCCGGCCAATCACAATGATTGCCTTGTTGTTCTTTGCCGCAGCTTCTGCTACCAGTTCCTGTGTCACAGGCATTTCCTTCTGACTCCACGGCTCGCTTGCCCATGCTCCCCCGCCATCGTCGAAAGGATTTTTTTTCAGCCACTTTTTATATACCGAAGCCAGTTCTTCATCCACATTGACAACTCTGCTTTTACGTAGTCCATCAAGCAAATTTGTCGTGTAAGCCACATTTACGGCTCCACCTGAACCGGTTCCGCTTCTGTAATATTCTATCTGACATCTACCGAACACTGCCACAGAATCTGTTTTCTGTAACGGCAATACTTCGCCGGTATTTAAAAGAAGCACGGCACCCTCCGCTGCAGCCCGTCTGCTAAAATCTGCAAGTCCTTCCAGAGGCAGGCCAAGTTTACTGTTTTCCATCGCATTCTCCCTGTGGAATTTTTAAAACGTTTTTATCTGGTTTATAAAAAAAATAAAAACGTTTTTATATTTAATATAAAAAAATTTTTTAAACCCTATCCGAAATCAAGATGCTTAAAAAAACAGAATAAAAACGTTTTTATGTAGCATATGGTATCATACTATTTTTTCTTTTTCAAGTATGTATGTTCA
>JAILPF010000275.1 GCA_024699575.1 Acetatifactor sp.
AGGAAGCAAAGGTGCTGGCGCGCAATTTCTGGCCCGGACCATTGACCATGATTTTGCCTAAGGCTGATATTGTTCCAAAGGAGACGACCGGCGGTTTGGATACCGTGGCTGTCAGAATGCCTTCTCATCCGGTGGCCAGCAAACTGATTGAATACAGTGGTGGCTATATTGCAGCTCCGAGCGCTAACAGGTCGGGGCGACCAAGCCCTACGGTTGCCCGATACGTTGTGGAAGATATGGATGGACGGATTGAAGTCATCATAGACGGCGGTGAGGTTGGCATTGGTCTGGAATCAACGATTATTGACCTGACAGTAACCCCTCCGCAGATTTTAAGACCCGGATACATCACAAAGGAGAAATTTGAACATGTTCTGGGAGAGGTTGATACCGATGTTACCATTCTGCGGGACGACAGCGGACAAGCTCCCAAAGCACCGGGAATGAAGTACAGACACTATGCACCGAAGGGCGACCTTACGATTGTGATGGGAGAGGCGCTGAAGGTGGTGGATTATATCAATGAGCATGCGCAGCGAGATCAGGCGGCAGGCGAAAAGGTTGGCGTGATTGGCACCAGAGAGTACTTGGACAAGTACCATGCCAAAGTGGTGAAAAGTGTGGGAAGCAGGGCAGATGAGGAGAGTATTGCCAGACATCTCTACACGATTCTACGGGAATTCGATGATGAGGAAGTCACAAAAATCTATTCAGAAGGTTTTGACACAGAAGGTTTTGGACAGGCAATTATGAATAGGCTCTTAAAGGCGGCAGGCCATAAGGTAATAAACCTTTAAAGAACAGCTTAGACAGAAAGGAAGAAAGAGATATGATATCATTGGGATGTGATCATGGCGGTTTTGAATTGAAGCAGAAAGTGATGAAGCATCTGGAAGAAAGAGGGCTTGAGTACAAGGATATGGGTTGCTACAGCAAAGAAAGCTGCGATTATCCGCCCTTTGCACATGCTGCGGCAAAGGAAGTCGCAGAAGGACGTTGCGAAAAGGGTATTGTGATTTGTACAACCGGTATCGGAATCAGTATTTCTGCAAACAAGGTTCCGGGGGTGAGATGTGCACTCTGCGCAGATACGCTCACTGCCAAGATGACGAGACTCCACAATGATGCAAACATGCTGGCTATGGGTGCAGGAATTGTTGGAGACAATCTTGCAATGGCAATTGTGGATACTTTTCTGGATACTCCTTTTTCAGGAGAGGAAAGACATCAAAGAAGAATTGAATTGATTGAAAAGCTTTAGGAGGAAACAAAAAATGGCAAAAGTTGTAGTAATGGATCATCCATTGATTCAGCACAAAATCGGATTAATCAGAAGAAAAGAAACAGGTACAAAGGACTTTAGACAGACGATTAGTGAAATCGCGATGTTAATCTGCTATGAGGCAACCAGAGATTTAAAACTTGCGGATGTCGAAGTAGAGACTCCTATGTGTAAGACAGTTGTAAAAGAATTGAGTGGAAAGAAGCTGGCAATTGTTCCCATCCTCAGAGCAGGACTTGGAATGGTAGATGGTATGCTGGAATTGATCCCGGCTGCTAAGGTCGGTCACATTGGTCTCTACAGAGATCCTGAGACTTTGAAACCGGTTGAATATTATTGCAAACTGCCTGCAGACAGCGCTGAGAGAGAGGTGTTTGTGGTAGATCCCATGCTGGCTACCGGCGGTTCCTCTGTTGCGGCAATTCAGATGCTGAAGGATAAAGGCTGCAAGAGCATTCATTTTATGTGTATCATTGCCGCTCCCGAAGGTGTGGAGGCAATGAAGAAAGCACATCCTGATGTGGATATGTATATTGGCTCTTTGGACGAAAAATTGAACGACCATGGCTACATTGTTCCCGGACTCGGCGATGCGGGAGACCGTATTTTCGGTACAAAATAGTCCGGCAAAAGCATCGGAGGATATTATATATGGGAGCTAAGAGAGAAGACTATATCAGTTGGGATGAATACTTTATGGGAGTGGCACACCTTTCCGGAATGCGCTCAAAGGATCCCAGTACACAAGTGGGGGCTTGTATCGTCAGCAATGACAATAAGATTCTCTCCATGGGTTACAACGGCTTTCCTACAGGGTGCTCGGACGACGAGTTCCCGTGGGAGAGAGAGGGAGAGGCTGAGGAAACGAAATATCCCTTCGTCACACACAGTGAACTAAATGCAATATTGAACTACCGGGGAGGCTCTCTGGAGGGAACAAAATTATATGTATCGCTGTTTCCCTGCAATGAATGTGCTAAGGCAATTATTCAGGCGGGAATAAAAACAGTGGTATATGATAGTGACAAGTATGCAGGAACACCGATGAACAGAGCATCAAAAAGAATGTTTGATGCTGCCGGAGTGAAATATATTCCTTACAGCCGGACCGGTAGGATGATTGCAATCAAGGTGTAGAAAGGCAGGGGTGTATAGGATTTGAAAAACCGTACCAGAGTGAAGGTCATATTATTTATGACAATTGTCTCAGTAATGATTACGGCGGCGGGTGATAAAATCATAACACAGGCTACCTCCACGAAGGATAAAATCAATCAGACTGAAAATGAAAAGAATGCGCTGCAGGGTCAGTTAAATGAATCTCAGGAAAACCTGGAAGGACTAAAAAACAGCCAGAATTCACTGAAAGGTGAACTCGCAGGTTTAAAGGATGATATGACTGAAATCAGCAATAATCTGGAGGAGCTGGAAAAAAAGATTGCTCAGAAGATTACTGAGATAGAAGAGACACAGGTTGCACTGGATGAAGCGAGAGCGACGGAGGAATGGCAGCAGGAGTGTATGGTAATTCGTGCGCGGGAGATGTACGAACGCAATGATACCAGCTACCTGAATGCGATTATCAACGCCGGAAGCCTGTCGGATATGCTGAATGTCGCTGACTACTTTGAAAAAATTGCATCCTATGACAGAGGGAAGCTTCAGGAGTTCATTGAAAATCGTCAATACATCGAGGCGCAGGAAGCCCTGCTTGAATCAGAGAAAGCAGAATTTGAGAATCTGAAAGCGGCAGCGGAAGCGGAGAAAAACAAAGTTCAGGGTATGATTAGCAAGACAGCTAATTCCATCTCTAAATATGCCGATCAGATATCTGAGGAAGAGCAACACGCGTTGGAGATTGAGGCAGAGATTAAGAAAAAAGAAGAAGACCTTGTTTATCTGAAACAGAAACTGGCTGAGGAGATGGCTATGTCTCAGACCGCTGCGAATTCAGCGTGGAGAGACATTTCGGAGGTAAGCTTTACAGAGGGCGATCGATATCTTTTAGCCAATTTGATTTACTGCGAGGCAGGCGGAGAACCTTATGCCGGACAGCTGGCGGTGGGGTCAGTGGTAATCAACAGGGTGCTAAGCTCTGTTTATCCGGACTCTGTTGTGGGAGTTATCTATCAGAACAAACAGTTTTCACCGGTGGCGAGCGGCAGACTGGAGCTTGCGCTTGCATCCAATAAAGCAACTGCAAGCTGTTACAAGGCGGCGGACGAAGCGATGGCGGGCGTTACCAATGTAGGAACCTGCGTTTATTTCAGGACGCCTGTGGAGGGCCTGACCGGAATCAGCATCGGAGGACATATATTCTATTAGCTGACAAAGAATAAGGAGCTGTCGCGCTAAGCGATTGGCTCCTTATTACTCCGTCCAAAACAGTTCATCCAGCGTTTTGTTCAGAACTTTGCAGATTTCGATGCACAGGCTGATGCTTGGATTATAATTACCGGACTCAATCAACCCGATGGTTTGTCTCGCAACACCAACCTTGTCTGCTAATTGTTCCTGGGTTAAATCGCATTCAATACGCGCAATTTTCATTCTTTTATTCTTCATCCGCCGGTTCCTTCCCAACTATATTTTTGTCTGCCCGCCTTTCTGCTATTTTCATCATTCCTGTAAAGATAAGGTAAAACGGAATGCCCCATCCGGCAGCCATACCGAATATCCAAAGCAACCCCTCCGGATGAAACATACCGCCCCGAAACAGCATCGGGAATCCCATAAACACGCCAAAGAAAAGAGCTCCCATTGCTGTACGTTTTTTCAACTCTTTTTTCCCGTCTTTCTCTTTCTTTTCTGTTCCCCAGATGAACCACCCGTTCTTAATGGAAAAATAGGTGATTAAGAGAGCAGGAACTCCCCAGATAACAAGGTAAAGACCAAGCCATTTGATATATTCTTTGGCAACAAATAGGAAAAGTAATTCTCCCGTTATGATAATTTCAAAACTTAATGTAAAAGCTTTAGCCAGAATTTTATGATGGATGGAAAGAAGTGCTTCATCTTTTTTGGTTAACAGCAAAATACCGTGTTTCCATTCAGAAACTATGCAAAATATTCCACTGACTGCCAATGAAATCAATTCTAAAGTATATACATACAACGGAACTTTATAGTACAGTTTCGCTATAATCGATGCAACCATCAGAATACTGATCAAATAAAACATCTTCGCCGACAGACGATTGCTCTCCTTCTCAATTCTTTCATCTAATAGATGTTTTTGATTTTTCCACATGATGATACCTCCCTATACGAGTAGACTTATCAGATTTCTTTCTGTGCATATCAATCATAACATGAGAAATAGCAAAATGCAATATATACATTACATTTTGCTACTGAAGTAAAAAAGGAATTGGCAATGCGCCAATTCCTTCGATTTACAGCCCACTACAGTCCGGCCTGATTGAGTTTCTCCTGCAGGCGATCAAATTTATCACGGTCGATAATATCTAACAGATTATGCAGGCGCCTGAGGCATTTGATCATCTGCTCTTTGCTGATTAACTTACGCTCCATTGCCTCGGCAAGTTCATCCAGATCCATTACTTTTACATGACCATCAGGAAATATAATTACGTCTGCCAGCAAATCTGTGACAATCATTACATTCTCATTTCTCTTATATTCAAAATCAACAATATCGCAGTACCAATATAGAAGAGAGTTGTCAGCCCGGTAAAATTTGCTGACCTTGATTCCTTCTTTCAAGAAATAACAGGAGGAACCGTGAGTAAAATCTCGCTTGGCACGCAGTGTGTTCCAACGTGTTAAAATGAGTTCTTCATCACACATGACGATTATGTCATCTTTGAGGGGAATACATTCGCTTGGAATCAGTCTTTTTCGGTACAGTTTCAAGGAACCAGCCATAGAATCTGCCATAGAAATCCTCCTTTTGCTTTGATAACCGGCTGATAATAGCCGCTATAACAGTGGATACGGGATAAAGGGCATGGGCGGTACGGTATGCGGACATAGCTCTTTTTCCATCCAGATCATGTCGTGCCATGCATTAAATTTAAAGCCGGATGCATGAAAATGCGCAGCCGGTTTATAGCCAAAATGCTCGTGGAACCGGACACTTGCCGGGTTGGGATAAGTGATACAGGCACATACATTGCAGATGTGCTGCGCGGTAAGGGCTTCTTCAAGGGCGGAATACAATGCCTGGCCGATTCCGCCGTGCCTGGAGTCCATGCGAACATAGATGGAGGTCTCAACAGACCAGTCGTATGCAGCGCGACCTTTGAAGGCAGATGCGTAGGCGTAGCCAAGGATTTCTCCGTCCTGTTGTGCAACGAGATAAGGATATTTTTGCAGGGTTGTGCGGATTCTATTCTCGAATTCCTTCAGGGAAGGAACATCGTATTCAAAAGTTATTACAGTCTGCTCCACGTAAGGGGCATAAATTGCGAGAATTGCAGGCGCATCCTCTGTTTTTGCGGTACGTATTTCCATAATTACTCCAATCTGTCTTATTGATTATGATACTACAGCCGAAACCGGTGAAATGTCAATGCGATTGGCAAAATATATTGAGGAAAAATGATTGTGAACACCTGACAGCACCTAGACAAAATCGGAAAATTTAGGTATAATTTACTGTAGCTATACCATTCAATCTGATAATTTGCCGTATTTGTGCAAAAATAGATACCGAAAGGGGAATTGTATGCATGAAAAAAGGGCGTGTAGGCAGTGAAGTATACCGTTCCTTCGCTTTGGTGATGCAGTTTGGTATCAATATGCTGGTTCCGATATGCCTGATGACTGCGTTAGGAATATATCTTGACCGCAAGCTTGGAACGTCCTATCTGGTCATTGTGCTTTTTACTGTGGGAGCCATTGCCGGAGGGCAGAATATTTACCGCATGGCAAAAAGGATATATGAAAATGATGGAGACGATAAAAAAAATCAATAGAACGCTGCTTGAGATGCTTATCGGTCTGATTATCTGGGGAATTATCCTTCAGGTGGGCGGGGCGTTTCTGGCAAAGGAACAGGGCGTTTATGCAAGGAGTCTTTGGTTTGGCATCCTGCTCGCCTGCGCGGGCGTCCTGCATATGTATCGGACACTGGACAGAGCATTGGGATTGGGAGAAAAAGAAGCCAGTAAAGCGATTTTTCGGGGATACCTTTTCCGCTATGGTGCTTTTGTCCTGATACTCGGCATAATTATGGTGACAGAGGTTTTAAATCCGCTGGTGGTGTTTCTGGCGTATGTCGGAATGAAAGTAACGGCTTATTTACAGCCTTTTACTCATAAGCTATGTAACAAAATATTTCATGAATAGGAGGTGAAACAATGGGACATGGAGTTCTGTTATCCGCAGACGTTGATTTTATGATACACGGAGTGACAAAATACTCATTCTTTGGGCATGAAGTGTGGATAACGACGACGCAGGTGTGTCTTTTGATTGTCATGCTGATCCTGCTGATTTTTGCAGTATTTGCCAATCGTGCTCTTCGCAAAGCTACGGAGGTGCCTACCGGTTTCCAAAATGTAGTGGAGCTGATTGTGGAATTGCTGGACGGCATGGTGAAAGGTTCCATGGGAAAAGCAGCGCATAAGTTTAACAACTATATTGGAACCATTTTTATTTTTATCCTGGTAAGTAACATATCGGGACTGCTGGGACTCAGACCACCGACCGCAGATTACGGTGTGACATTCCCACTGGGTATTCTGACATTCATATTGATTCATTTTAATCAGTTTAAATATCAGAAACCCAAAGATATCTGGAAGGATATGTGTTCTCCCCTTCCTCCGTGGCTGCCTATCTGGCTGCCGATTAATATAATCAGTGAAATAGCGGTGCCAATTTCACTGTCCTTGCGTTTGTTCGCAAACGTGCTGTCCGGCACGGTTATGATGGCACTGATTTACGGTCTGCTCGGATGGGTTGCGACCATCTGGCCGGCTGCGTTACATGTTTATTTTGACTTGTTCTCAGGAGCAATTCAGACCTATGTATTCTGTATGCTGACGATGACCTATATCAGCAACGCAATCGGGGATGCAGAGGTAGCGTAGTGAAAGCAAAATTCCCCGACAGGGGTCAAACAGGAGGTAGAAAAATGGATTTTAACGAGAATTTTATTTTAGGTTGTTCAGCAATCGGCGCCGGTCTGGCAGTTATCGCCGGTATCGGACCCGGTGTAGGACAGGGTATTGCTGCAGGTCATGCGGCAGCAGCAGTAGGACGTAATCCCGGAGCAAGATCAGAGGTTATGAGTACCATGCTTCTTGGACAGGCTGTAGCAGAGACTACAGGTCTTTATGGTTTGCTTATTGCCATGCTGTTATTGTTCGTAAAACCTTTGCTGCCGTAATATATCCGTGGCAAAAACGGATGAGCGGTGGAAAGGAGGAAAAGAATGATACTTTTAACAGGTGGCGAGTCCATGGAGAGACTATTCAATCTGGACTGGCAGCTGCTGGCTGATTCCTGCCTCACCATCATTGCTATTTTTGTACTGTTCTTTGCACTCAGCTATTTGTTGTTCAACCCGGCGAGAAAGCTGTTGAACAACCGTAAAGAGAAGATTCAGAATGAACTGGAAGATGCCAAGACCAACATGGAGAAGGCAGAAGCTCTGAGAACTGAGTATGAGGATAAATTAAAAAATGTACAGAAAGAGGCGGAGAACATCTTGAGCGAAGCCCGTAAAAAGGCATTGGCCAATGAGAATCAGATTGTTGCACGCGCAAAAGAAGAGGCTGCAGCAATTCTGGAGAGAGCCCGTACAGAGGCTGAATTGGAGAAGCAAAAGATGTCGGATGACATCAAGAAGGAGATGGTTTCCGTTGCATCCTTGATGGCAGGAAAAGTGGTATCTGCTTCCATTGATACGACCGTACAGGACCAGCTGATTGAAGAGACACTGAAAGAATTGGGTGATGAAACATGGCTAAGTTAGTCTCAAAGACATACGGGGAAGCCTTGTTTGAAATTGCATCCGAGCAGGGTGGCCTCAGAGAATGGATGGAAGAAGTGAATGCGCTTTGGCAAATCCTTACCGACAATCAGGAGTTTGATAAAATGATGAAGCACCCGGGAATTCCCATTCAGGAGAAGGTGCAGATTCTGAAAAACGTATTTGAGGGTCAGATTCGAGAGGAACTCCTAAACTTTTTGATGATTGTCATTACCAAGGAACGATATGCGCAGTTGAATGCAATTTTCCGCTATTTCATCGATAGGGTGAAAGAGACGGAAAAAATCGGCGTGGCTTATGTGACAACAGCGATAGAATTGAATAAAGCGCAGAAGGATGCTGTGACTGACAGACTGCTTGCGACCACATCTTATGAGAGCATGGAAATGCACTACAAGGTGGATACAGCTCTTATCGGAGGAATGAAAATCCGCGTGGGAGACAGAGTGGTTGATTCCAGTATCCGCAGCAAATTAGATGAGATGACCAAACAATTATTACAGATCCAGCTGGGTTAGGTGGCTGGAAGAAAGGGCTACAGAACAATGAATTTAAGACCAGAAGAAATAAGTTCTGTAATCAAGGAGCAGATTAAGAGATATTCGTCTACCCTGGATGTTTCTGATGTGGGAACAGTTATTCAGGTTGCCGACGGAATTGCCCGTGTGCACGGTCTTGAGAAGGCAATGCAGGGTGAACTTTTGGAATTCCCGGGCGATATCTATGGAATGGTGCTCAACTTGGAAGAGGATAATGTTGGTGTAGTTCTGCTGGGTAACAGCAAAAATATTAACGAGGGAGACACCGTAAAAACAACGGGCCGCGTTGTAGAGGTTCCGGTAGGTGATGCAATGCTTGGCCGAGTTGTCAACGCATTGGGTCAGCCTGTGGATGGAAAAGGTCCGGTGCAGACCAGCAAATTCCGCAAAATTGAACGTGTGGCAAGCGGTGTTATCACGAGAAAGAGCGTGGATACTCCCCTTCAGACCGGTATCAAGGCAATCGATTCCATGGTACCTATCGGAAGAGGACAGCGTGAGCTGATTATCGGTGACAGACAGACCGGTAAAACAGCAATTGCAATTGACACCATCATTAACCAAAAAGGACAGAACGTAAAATGTATTTATGTTGCAATCGGTCAGAAGGCATCAACGGTTGCAAATATTGTGAAAACATTGGAGGAGTACGGCGCAATGGCATACACCACAGTTGTGGTATCCACAGCCAGCGACCTGGCTCCATTACAGTACATTGCTCCTTACAGCGGCTGTGCAATCGGTGAGGAGTGGATGGAAAACGGAGAGGATGTATTGGTGGTATATGATGACTTGAGTAAGCATGCCACCGCATACCGTACACTCTCCTTACTGCTTCGTCGTCCACCCGGACGTGAGGCATATCCCGGAGACGTATTCTACCTGCATTCCAGACTTCTGGAGCGTGCAGCGCGTATGAATGAGGAATACGGCGGAGGTTCCCTGACGGCACTTCCGATTATCGAAACACAGGCAGGCGATGTATCAGCTTATATTCCTACGAACGTTATTTCCATCACAGACGGACAGATTTATCTGGAGACAGAGATGTTCAACTCCGGTTTCCGTCCGGCCGTTAACCCCGGTCTTTCGGTATCCCGTGTCGGTGGCTCGGCTCAGATCAAGGCGATGAAGAGCATTGCCGGTCCTATCCGTATCGAGTTGGCACAGTATCGCGAGCTGGCTGCTTTTTCACAGTTCGGCTCCGACCTCGACGCTGACACAAAACGTCAGTTGGATCAGGGTGAACGCATCCGCGAGATTCTGAAGCAGGATCAGTACTCACCGTTGCCGGTATGGTATCAGGTTATCATTATTTATGCGGCAACCAAACAGTACCTCATCGATATTCCGGTTGAGGATGTGTTAGAGTTTGAAAAAGGATTGTTTGATTATCTCGATTCCAAGCATCCGGACATTCCGGCTGCAATCCGCGACGAGAAGGTTATTTCCGATGATACTGAGAAAAAGCTGATCGCTGCCATCGAGGATTACAAAAAAACTTTCCTCAGTTAAGGAGGTAATATATGGCCTCAATGAGAGACATCAAGCGGCGTCGCGAGTCCATCACGAGCACGTCGCAGATCACCAAAGCCATGAAGCTGGTTTCCACCGTGAAGCTGCAGAAGGCCAAGGGACGGGCGGAGGAATCCAAGCCCTATTTTGAAAAAATGTACGAGACGGTATCCACGATGCTCGCGAAATCAGGAAACGTTCACAGCGTTTTCCTCGATTCGGAGAACAAGGAAGGTCCTAAAAAGACAGGCATCATTGTCATCACATCCAATCGCGGATTGGCCGGCGGATATAACTCAAACATCGTCAAGCTGGTAAACAACGCCGGTTTTGACAAGGAGAATGCCACGGTTTATCCTGTCGGGAAAAAGGGGCTCGAGGCTCTGCGCAGGCTCGGTTACAACCTGAGCGGCGATTTCAATGAGGTGATGAACAAGCCGCTGTTCGGAGATGCCGTGAGTATCGGTAAAACTGTTACGGATGATCTGGTGTCCGGCAAGATTGATGAAGTATATCTCGCCTACACGGAGTTCAAAAACACCGTGACACAGATACCGAGACTTCTCAAAATTCTCCCGTTTACTGAGGAGGATTTGGAGAGTAATTCCGGTATGGGGAATATTTCCTCAGATGAAGAAGCAGCCGGTAAAAAGGAAGATGAGCCAAAGGGTGCCCAGGCTATTATGAACTACGAGCCGGAGGAAGAGGAAACGTTACAGTACATCATTCCGATGTATATGAATTCACTGATCTTCGGTGCTCTCGTGGAGGCAAGCGCCAGCGAGAATGGAGCGCGTATGCAGGCTATGGATAATGCGACGTCGAACGCGGAAGAGATGATCGACACTCTCGGACTTCAGTATAACAGGGCACGTCAGGCGGCGATCACACAGGAGCTGACAGAGATCGTGGCGGGCGCTGCGGCCATCGAATAAGGAGGTTATAAATGGAAGAGAAAAAGAATATAGGTACCATCACGCAGATCATTTCGGCTGTGCTGGATATCAAATTCAAAAACGGCGAGCTGCCGGATATCTACGAGGCTATCAAGATTAAAAAGGATGACGGCGATACTCTCGTAGTTGAGGTGGCGCAGCATCTCGGTGATGATACGGTGCGCTGTATCGCAATGGGCCCAACAGACGGACTTATTCGCGGTATGGAGGCTGAGGCCACCGGAGGACCGATCTCGGTTCCGGTAGGCGAGGAGACGCTGGGACGTATCTTCAACGTACTCGGTGAGCCGATTGATGAGAAGCCCGCACCGCAGGTGAAGGAGTACAACCCGATCCACCACGAGGCGCCGACCTTTGAGGATCAGTCGACAGAGGCTGAGATCCTCGAGACAGGTATCAAGGTCATCGACTTGCTCTGCCCGTATCAGAAGGGTGGAAAGATCGGACTGTTCGGAGGCGCCGGCGTAGGCAAGACCGTGCTTATCCAGGAGCTGATCACAAACATCGCTACCGAGCACGGTGGTTATTCAGTATTTACAGGCGTAGGCGAGCGTACCCGCGAGGGTAACGACCTTTACTACGAAATGATCGAGTCCGGAGTTATCGACAAAACAACGATGGTATTCGGTCAGATGAACGAGCCGCCGGGAGCGCGTAGGCGTGTAGGTCTTGCAGGTCTGACAATGGCTGAGCATTTCCGTGACAAGGCCCGCAAGGACGTCCTGCTTTTTATTGATAATATTTTCCGTTTCACACAGGCCGGTTCAGAAGTGTCCGCGCTGTTGGGACGTATGCCGTCCGCCGTTGGTTATCAGCCGACATTGCAGACGGAGATGGGTGCT
>JAILPF010000364.1 GCA_024699575.1 Acetatifactor sp.
CTTGTCAACAGGTTATTGCAAAATTTTTTATACTTTTTAAACAATTTCTTTTTATATGTCAAAAAGCCCGTATTTACGGGCTTTTTGATGGTTTTTGTCATTTTTGCAGGCACTATATTTACAGTCATTATCCTTATTGTACTTGAATTGTGTATTTATTTGATTCTTTTTTTAGAGCCAATAGAATTCTCCCCATATTATATGTCTGATTTTCATCTATTTCGAAAACCACGACAGTGTTCACTGTCTCACCGTCACCTACATTAGCGGCGTATGTGAGCAGATCATCCTCCAGCATTGTTACAAGTGCATTCCTGCTATAATCATCATTAATCGTAATTCTCGAAGTGACATTTTGGTTTAAAAAATCAATATATTGTTCTGCGCCGGATAAATTCATTATTGTAAAACGGCATACCAGCAATCTCTTTCCTTCTGTAGCATCAAGTGAGAAAAAATCTGCTGTCTCCCCACCCGGGTAGCTATCGAACATTTCATATCCCTGATATACTACAGTGACTCCCTGCGGCAATCCCAATACTTCTTCCAGTGGCAACTGTTCTTCCGGTGCTTGCTCTGACTGAGCATCTGAAGTTTTGGATTCACTCGTATTTTTCTCTGTAGCCTCACTTTCCATGCGCTTTACCTCTTCAATCATCTGGCGGCGCTGTCTATCCTTTTCTTCCTTTTCTTCAACCTCAACTCTGCTTACCAATCGGCTTCTGTTATTCGCATCATATTTCAAAAGTATTCTGGCTGCATATTCTCCTATTACCTCTTCCTCATCCGGACTCATTTCAGGATAATCTCCACCACATGCGGATAAAAACAGCATTGCCATAATACAGGATATACTTATCAAATACAAATGTTTTTTCATCTGTGTACCCTCTCTTTTATTTTATCCTAAATATATCATATTTTTCTGCATATTGGCTATCACAATTTACGCAAAGCTCGATTCCATCTTCCCGGTACTCCATTTCTAACACCTCACCTTTTTTCATTAATAAAGAAGCGTCTCCACCATTTTGATACGGAAACAGGAACTTATAATCATTTCGCTCCGCATATAACACCTTTTGAATGAGATCTATCAATTCACCTATTCCTACACCTTGAGACGCCGATAAGTAAATTTGGTTATCTTTACAAACCGGCAGATTGGAAATATCCGTTTTATCCGCCTTATTATATACGACAATCCTCGGAATATCTCCTGCACCAATCTCATTTAACGTTTCTTCTGTTACCTGCATATGCATCTTCCGATGTTCATCCGCGAAATCAACCACATGAATGAGCAAATCAGCATATTGTACTTCCATAAGTGTTGAACGGAATGCCTTTATTAGTCCATGTGGCAATTTAGCAATAAACCCTACGGTATCCGCAAGATAAAATGGTCTGCGATTTCCGGTATCGATTAATCTGACACTTGTTTCCAATGTAGCAAACAACATATCTTTTTCAAGAACAGTTTTATCATCCGCTCCACTATACTGTTGCACCATACGGTTTAAAATGGTAGATTTACCGGCATTGGTATATCCCACAAGTGCAACCTGGCAAATATCGGATTTATCTCTTTTTCTGCGCTGAGTCACTCTGATACCCGATATGGCTTCCAACTCCTTTTGAAGTTCGCTGATTCGACGCTCAATCTTTCTGCGATCCAGTTCCAGCTGAGTTTCACCTGTACCCTTGTTACTCATACTGCCACTGGTACCACCCTGTCTGCCCAATGCTTCACGCATCCCAACGAGGCGAGGGAGCATATATTGCAGTCTTGCGGTCTCCACCTGTAGTTTAGCTTCTCTGGTTTTGGCTCTAAGCGCAAAAATATCTAAAATAAGTTTTGTTCGATCAAGTATCGGAAGTTCCAGTACTCTGCCCAGATTGCGCATCTGTGATGGCGAAAGCTGATCATCAAATATCACTTCCTCCGCTCCGCATTCTGCCGCATACTCTTTTATTTCTCCCACCTTACCGGAACCAACATACCATGTTTTATTGATTCCGTCCAATTTTTGCGTAATGATACCGTTAACCTGTTTTCCCGCAGCCTCAGCGAGACTTTTTAGTTCCGTCATTGACTGCTCAAAATCTACATCTGTTCCACAGTCAGCCCCAACCAAAAGCACTTTTGTCTCTATAATTTCTTCCATACAACCTCTCAGTCTTCCTGCACACGTTCCAGTTCAAACCAGAACATAACTCCGTTATTATAATTTTCCACACCATATGCCTGATTCATAGATTCCATTATGGCCTTTACAATGGACAGGCCCACTCCACTGCCTCCATATTCACGGCTTCTCGCCTTATCCACTTTATAGAATTTTTCCCAAATACGTTGAATTGATTCCTCCGGAATCGGTGTTCCGGTATTAAACACACAAACCCTCACCGAATTGTCCCTGCATTCCAATCGAACATCTATTATTTTCTCTCCGGTGCAATGATTTAAAGCGTTGGTAAAATAATTGGTAAAGACCTCTTCCACCTTAAATTCATCCGCCCAGACATAGATAGGGGAATAATCTTCCATTCTCACTTCTATTTCGTTCTGTCTCGTCAGAATTGCAGCAGATTGAATCTGGTTTCTGACAAGTTCCACTATGTCAATGCGTTCCATACTCACCACGTCATTTCCAAATTCCAATTGGTTTAATGTGAGCAGCTTTTTTACCATGTTGTTCATTTTGGATGCTTCATCGATGATAACCTCACAATAGTAGTCTGTATCTTCCGGATTATCATTAATCCCTTCCTTCAGTCCTTCTGCATATCCCTGGATCAGTGCGATAGGGGTTTTCAGTTCATGTGAAACATTAGAAAGAAATTCTCTACGCATCTCA
>JAILPF010000368.1 GCA_024699575.1 Acetatifactor sp.
CAAAAAAGTGGAAATCCAGTGTCTGGATATGAGTGTACAATTCCTGACGTATTGTCATCAGAATACTGTTGCAAACCTTATTCATAATGTGCATACGAAGCTTGATAAGCAGAATCATGATGACATTGAGGACAATAGCGACGGAGACGATTTTCAGCAGTCCGCTTAAATTGTCTTTGCCGATATAATCATCGATGGCTGACTCTATAATCAGTGGATTGATCAGGTTCACTGTGACACAGAAGGCCATGATGAATAAAACAATGATGATTTCTTTTTTGTAGGTAAGAAGATAGGAAAACAGTCGAAGCAGCGTTTTGATGCTTCCGCTTTCTGAGCTCTTCTCATCCTCCTTGATTGTATTAATTGGCATAATGAACCTTTCCTTTCTTAGAATGCGGGCTTTTGATTAGCCTTGAAAAGCACCGTATTGTGCCATATAAGTTTCATAATACAAGCCTTGTTTTTGGAGTAGTTCCTCGTGGGTTCCACGCTCAGCAATATGACCATCTTCAAGAAAGATGATTTCATCGGCATGCCTTACAGCACTGATACGGTGAGCGATAATTAATTTTGTGGTCTGTTCCAGCTCGCGTAATGTTTTTTGAATTGCAGATTCTGTTTCCATGTCCAGTGCTGATGTAGAATCATCCATAATCAGAATAGGATTTTTCTGGGAGAGTGCACGGGCAATACTGATTCGCTGCTTCTGACCGCCGGAAAGACCAACGCCACGTTCTCCGATGACTGTGTCATATTTTGCATTTAATTTTTCGATAAATTCACCTGCCTGCGCAGCGTGGGCAGCGGAGTGAATCTGCTCATCTGTAATAGTGGACTGACGCCCGAGACTGATGTTATCGTTTATGGTGTCGGAAAACAGAAATACATCCTGCATTACAATGGAAATATTTCCTCTGAGCTGCTGTAGGGAAAGTTCTTTGATATCCACATCATCCAGCTTAATTGTTCCGGAACTGCAATTGTAGTGACGCTGTAGAAGCTGAACAATCGAGGTTTTTCCTGAACCGGTTGCACCCATGATTCCCAAGGTTTTTCCGGGTTCTACTGTGAAGGTGATGTCGGAGAGAATCTCTGTTTTATCCTTTGTAAAGCCGACATGTGAAAAGGTGATTTTACCTCTTACATCATCCAGAGTAACAGGATTGACAGCCTCTTCAATTTCCGTTGTGTTTTCATAAAGTTTTTTAATCTTTTTATTGGATGCGACTGCTGAGGAGAAACTGTTAGTTAACCATCCCAGCATTTCCATGGGCCATACGATATTCATGGAATATTGTATGAAGGCGCCCAGACTACCCATAGTCATTTCATCTCGGATTACCAGATAACCTCCGGCTAAAAGGGTTAGCAGTGGAAGAAGCTTGGTAATCAATGTAAAAATAGGATGATACTTTACGAAGATTCTTGACTGCTCCATGTTCAACTCATAATAACGTTTATTGTGGGAGAGGAATTTCTCTATCTCGAATTTTTCCCGGGCAAAAGCCTTTACGGTTCTGACACCGGCAAGATTTTCTTCAGCCACAGTGTTTAATGTTGCATTCTCCTCGCTGATCTGGTCGTAAATGGCATCCAGTTTTTTCTCCAGCAGAATGGCAAGCCCTCCACAGAAAATCATGCATAGAGTGGGGAGCAGTGAGAGCTTCCAACTTAAACGGTACATGAACGTCAGAACGAGAATCGTATGGATGACGACTTCTATCATAAGCATCCCGACAAAAGTAATTCCGTCCCAGATGCGGTCTATATCATCCTTTACTCTTGCCATCAGTTCACCGGTTTTGTTTTTATCGTAAAAGGAAGCGGACAGATGCTGAAGATGCTTAAAGATATCCGTACGCATATCTGCAGCAATTCCTGAACCGATTAAATCAAAGAGATATTCCTGGGTATACATGAAGACGCAACGCCCGATCCCAATTGCGAGGATACCTCCAAGTAACCAAGGAAGAAGTCTTACTTTTCCTTCGCCGATTACTTCGTCAATGATGCGCTTTGTCACTTGAGGAGAAAGCATATCAAGAGCAACACCGATTAGAAGACAGGTGACTGCGACAAAGTAAGCTAAAATGTGTTCTCTGATATAGCTTGATAACTTTTTCAAAATAAACTCCTTTCTGTAAGTCAAGTCCCGGAGAAAGATAAATGTGAATAAAAAAAGCCCATGGCAGAAACGCCATGGGCTGTGAGTTCACAAAATGAAAGTGTAAATCGTAAGGTACACTTATCAATGGAATCCTTCCCCGGAGGTGACTGCATATGAATAGATTTGATGTAATTGTTTTTTGAAATTCGCGACTCTAATCATTGTTTTAACCTCCTTTTCTTTAAAATTTGATTGAGCTGTTTGTTATTATATTGTACCTCCCAGAAAATGTCAATGATATTTTTGAGAACTTCTTCTTTTGTCGGACACTCCCAGATGGTCTACTTCGATTATCGGGGTCAAATCCGGCTCTATTGATTGAAGCCTTCTTGTAATCCGGTCAGTAAGTTCTTCGTCGGAGAGTGCGAAGTGATAGGGTACTGCAATATCAAAAAAAAGTCTGGTTTCAGAGGTACCTTTTGTAATCCTGAAATCGTGGATAGTGATTCTCTCATCTATATAGTAAAGGTTTTGTTTTACAAGTAATTTTAGTCTGTCCGTCTCCAAATCGCCCACCAGTACCGGATCCATGTGAATCACCGCACTGCAATGTAGCTGTTCTTTTAAATCGTGCTCCACTTCATCTATGATTTCGTGAAGTGAAAGTATATCGCGATCGGAGGGAACCTCTACGTGCAGTGATATCATAACCCGTTCCGGTCCGTAATTATGTACGATTAAATCATGTGCCCCCAGAATTTCAGGTCTGGAGAGAACAATCTCATCCACACGTTGCACAAATTCCGGGCTGGGCGCCTGCCCTAAAAGCGGACTCGCAGTGTCTTTGGCAGCGCAGTAACCGGCGTAGAAAATTACAAAAGACACAAGAACGCCACAGTACGCATCAATCGCAAAACCGGTATAATGCGAGATTACAGTGCTGAGTAAAACAACTGAGGTGGTAAGCATGTCGCCCAGACTGTCTGCAGAGACAGCTAACATTGCAGAGGAACCAAGCTTGTTCCCAAAGTGTCTGTTGTATAATGTCATATATCCTTTTATCAGAATGGAAAAGATAAGAATCATCACAATCAAAGGAGAGAAGAACAATTCTTCCG
>JAILPF010000376.1 GCA_024699575.1 Acetatifactor sp.
GAAGCAAATCCTGTTCCGCCTGTTCGATGTAATCTTTCATTTCCATTCTGCTCATCCTCCGCTTTTATACTGCCGCACTATCCTGGTCTTCATCAGCCACAATCGCAGTACCCACACCTTGATTGGTGAAGATTTCAAGAAGCAGGCAATGCGGGATACGTCCATCCAGAATATGAACTCTGTTGACACCGTTTCGAATCGCAGAGGTACAGTTGTTTAATTTGGGAAGCATTCCTCCACCGATAAATCCGCCGTTAATCAGTTCGTCTGCCTCACTGGCACTCAAGCGTGATATGAAAGATGCAGGATCATTGATATCCTTATACAATCCCTCAATATCTGTCAAAAAGACCAGCTTATCTGCACCGATGGCTTTAGCGATAGCACAGGCTGCGTCATCTGCATTAATATTATAAGTCTGGAACTGATCATCCAATCCGATAGGCGCAATGATGGGAAGAAAATCTTTTTCCAAAAGATCATAAAGTACCTGAGGATCAACATTTGTAATCTCTCCCACATATCCAATGTCCTGCCCGTCGGAATATTTCTTTTCCACCTGAAGAAGGCCACCGTCTTTTCCACTGATTCCCACCGCATTGACACCGATTTCCTGTACCATCGTCACAAGACTTTTATTCACTTTGGAGAGAACCATCTCGGCAATTTCCATGGTCTCTTCATCTGTCACACGAAGTCCGTTGATAAACTTGGCTTCTTTTCCGACTTTTCCCACCCAGCGGCTGATTTCCTTTCCCCCGCCGTGTACAATAATCGGTTTGAATCCTACCAGTTTCAAAAGGGTCACATCCTTGATAACATTCTTCTGCAATTCTTCATTACTCATGGCACTGCCACCATATTTCACAACAATAATCTTGCGATTGAATTTCTGAATATAGGGCAATGCTTCAATCAACACTTCCGCTTTCTTTAAGACCTTTTCCATATCCTTTTCCATTATTTTACCCTCACTTATACTCTATTCTTTTCTGCATCTATCAGCTTCTATAGTCCGCATTAATTTTCACATAATCGTAACTTAAATCGCATCCCCACGCAGTAGCTTCTGCATCACCCATATGCATATCTACCAGTGCGGTCACCTCAGGATCAGACAGAATTCCCGTAGCTTCTTCCTCACTGTAATCACAAGCTACACCATTCCCGAAAATATGCATTTTCCCGCTCTTACTCTCAAAATACAAATCCACATTGTCCGGGTCAAAGGTTACTCCTGAATAGCCCAGGGCACAAAGGATACGTCCCCAGTTGGCATCATGTCCGAAAATTGCAGCCTTGGTCAGTGAAGAACAGATAACAGATTTGGCCAGAACTCTTGCATCTTCTTTTGTCTTTGCTCCGATTACCTTTGTCTCGAAAAGTGCGGTTGCACCTTCACCATCTCCGGCCATCTTTTTAGCCAGATACGTCGTAATAAAATGAAGTGCTTCGCAGAATGCCTTGTAATCTTCATTTTCTTCCTTGATTTCCTCATTTTCCGCAAGGCCGTTCGCCATGACTAAAAGAGTGTCATTGGTGGAGGTATCCCCATCCACTGATATCATATTGAAGGAATCAACCACATCCTCACTGACAGCTTTCTGCAACATTTTTTTTGAAATATTCGCATCTGTTGTCACAAAACCGAGCATTGTGCACATATTAGGATGAATCATTCCCGAACCCTTGCACATTCCACCAAGGGTCACTGTCTTGCCACCGATTTCCACTTCCACAGCAATCTGTTTATGTACGGTGTCTGTGGTCATGATTGCTTTGGCCGCATCCAATCCTGCTGCCAGAGTGGACTGTTTGGCATTCAGCAGCTTCTCCACACCGGCTGTCATCTTATCCACCGGAAGCTGCATGCCAATCACTCCCGTGGAACATACCAAAACAGCCGAAGCTGGAATATTTAATAATTTACCGGTATAGTCAGCAATTTCCTCACAGCAGTCCAGTCCCTGTCTGCCTGTGCACGCATTTGCGATGCCGGAATTTACAATCACTGCCTGCACGTAAGGTGCTGTCTCTACGATTTTTTTATCCCAAAGCACCGGTGCCGCCTTCACAACATTGGTGGTAAAAGTTCCTGCCGCTTTACAGGAAACCACGCTGTAAATCATCGCCATATCCTTACGGTTCTGATATTTAATTCCTGCTTCCACTCCGGCTGCTTCAAATCCTTTTGCTGCGGTCACGCCGCCATCTATCTGCTTCATCCTCATTTACTCCCTCTTTTTATTGATTAAATGCAGTGATATTTGCTTCGTTCAGCGTAAAATCATAGTAATTTAAATCTTCTCTTTTGGTCCATCCAATACATTTCCAGAAAGCATTTCCCACATCGTTTTGTGTGAAAGCTATCAGACTCACTTTATTGATATCCTCTGCTTTCAAAGCATTCATGCACTGCACTACCATGGACTTTCCGATGCCACACCTTCTGTAATCCTCTCTGACACAAACATGATACATACAGCCTCTACGTCCGTCATGTCCACAGAGAATTCCTCCCACAATGCTACCGTCCTGTGCTTCTGCCACCACACTGGTAGTTGGATTTCTCTTTAAAAACTTTTCAACTCCCTCTCTGGAGTCATCTATACTTCTGATTCCAAACCCATGAATGGTCATCCAAAGGTCATGCAGGCCATCATAATCCTCCGCTGTCATTGTTCGAACGGTGTATTGCTTTGCAATCATCGCTGTATCCTCCAATCCTCGTCTTCCCCGATTGCCTCGGCTCTTTATGGGAAACAGGGAACAAGGTCCAAGCCTTCGCTTTCTTTCAAGCCAAACATCAGATTCATGTTCTGGACTGCCTGCCCGGCTGCTCCCTTCACCAGGTTATCCAATGCTCCCATCATAATGATATGTCCGGTCCTTGCATCGATTACAAAATTGATATCTACATAATTGCTGCCCTCCACCCATTTCGTTTCAGGGCAAGTACCTTTTTCCAAGACTCTCACGAATTTTTCACCGGAATAGTACTTATCATAGACAGCTTTTATCTCCTCATAGGTCGGAAGCGTTCCGTCCGCCTTTTTTTTGAGAGTCGCATATTCTGTCACCAGAATTCCTCTGTTCATGGGCACAAGGTGAGGAGTAAAATTGATTGTGACCTGACAATTTCCCGCGTAACCAAGCTGTTCCTCTATCTCCGGAGTGTGTCTATGACTCGCCACACCGTATGCCTTAATGTTTTCATTCACTTCGCAGAACAGGTTGGGTACCTTTGCTCCTCTTCCTGCACCGGATGTCCCTGACTTGGCATCTACAATCAAGGTATCCACATCAATCAGTCCCTCTTTTACCATTGGGAATGCAGTCAATATGGAACAGGTCGTGTAGCATCCGGGATTCGCAATCAATCTGGTTTTTTCCGTAATTTTATTTCTGTTGATTTCACACAGTCCGTAAACAGCCTCCTCAATGAACTGAGGCGATTTATGTTCAATGCCGTACCATTTTTCATAAGTTGCAACATCCTTAATTCGATAATCAGCGGATAGATCAATCACTTTTACTTTGGATAAAATGTCCTCATTTAAGAGACCTGCCAGAAATCCCTGCGGCGTTGCGGTAAAAATCACATCCACCTGCTTTGCCAGTTCTTCCAGATTGTCATCCTTACAGATGTCCTCCACAATCTGAAACAAATTCTGATACACTTCCGCATATTTTTTATCTATATAACTCTTAGAGCCGTACCACACAATCTCCGCTTCCTTATGATTCATAAGAAGTCTTACGAGTTCCCCTCCTGCGTATCCTGTTGCTCCGATAATACCTACCTTAATCATATCTTCATCTCCCATCTTTCTTACATAGTAATAATCATACCACTTTTTGCATAAATGTCCACTACTTTTTTATTTTTATACATTTTTATCGAATATTAATGCATATTTATGCATCATTTGTATTCATTGTACAATCGTACGCAGGAAATAATTAGTCAAATTCGATTCCATAATGAAACTATCAAAAAAGCTACAAACATAGAATGTATTACTCCTACGTTTGTAGCTTTTACTTTTTCTTATTTCCGAATTGCCTCATAGATGGCTTTCACGTCATAGTCCGGAGCAAACTGTTCCGCCGTCTCGCAGATTTTCTGGATCTGCGTGATATCTTCCTCAAGTTCTTCCGCAATCAGTTCGGGAAGCTTCCCCTTTTTCAATTTACGACAAACTTGTGCGATAAGGCTCTCAAGCCATCCTTGCTCGATTCCCTGCTCGATTCCTTGCTCTACTCCTTGGTCATAGACGTACTGATCCTCTGCCCATCTGTCTCGTCTTCTTTTTTCTTTGTCTTCGGAGAGTGCTTTTAGGTATCGGCTAAGGCTCATTTCTCTCATCATCTCCATCGCTCTTTGTATCCCTTTGTTCTGTGTCTTTATCATATCCAAATCCTCGATTCTTTTTGCATTAAACAGACGAATCCAATCATCCAATGCATCATTTCCCAGCTTTTTTCTAAGTTCGATTACATGGAATTCCAACAAGTCTGTGAATACCACCCCCTGTTCATCACAGAGCCTAAAGATTGAATGGTTCCTTTCATTTTCCAACAGGTTGAAATCCAGAATGCTGATTGAAATACACTTCTTAAGTTTGTTGTAATCATAGCCCTTCTTTAGATCCTCAGCAAACAACTTGGCGATATAAAACAAGCTTCGCCTCACCCAATACTTCTGTGGACGTACTTGCAGTTCAATGTCCATCTTCGTGTCATCGTTCATAAGCAGAGCGATGTCCAAAATCCCTTCCTTTTGTTTTTCTCTTGTCCTACGCAGGAAGGAGTTGGTAATTCGCACCTCCTTAATCTCTTCCATGGGAATCTTCAGCACATCACTGATAAACTGTTTTCTCACGTACTCCTCGGAAATCACTTCCTTAAATACGTAGTCGCTCTTTAACGACTCAAATTTCATTTGGTTCTTCCTCCTGACCGAGCAAAAGAGAACCAAAAATAACCAATGTAGTAATTCCACTTCTTTCAGTTCCCTGCTCTTATTTTGATTGGAATAAAAGCATGGAATTTCTGAATATTAGAAAAATAGACCGGGCAGACGCCCATAATGAATTCCATCTCACATCGGATGGCTAAAGAAAACTTCTATGCTTTGATTTCATACTAGCATATAAGTTTACGAATGGCAATGATTGTTTTTCCGTTAATTACAGAAAATGCTTGACAAGTTCATAAACTATGCTACAATTTCAATAACAATTACAGATTAAAAGCATTGACGAGGAGGAGTACATACTATTCCGGATGAACAGAGAGAAAGTGGTTGGTGAGAACTTTCGTGATGGGAGTATGGAAGTAGCCTTTGAGCTTTGGATCGAACGGATTTCTTTCACATATCTCAGTAGACTCCAACGGAGATTCCCACCGTTATCAAGGGAAGCGATATCGGAACCGTATCTTTGATTCCCGTATTGTATTGAGTGCAGCTTAATTTCTGAATTTAGGTGGTACCACGGACAACAAGTTCGCCCTAAGCATTTTGCTTAGGGCGTTTTCTTTTTATAGCGAGGAAAGAAAACAAGCGGCTGCGAAGCAGACATTTGTTTTCTCCCGAGCGTATACGAAATAAAAGCAAAAGTCGCGTAGCGACGAAATGTGCGAAGCACATTGCTTTTATGAGTATAGAGGAAAGAAAACAAGCGGCTGCGAAGCAGACATTTGTTTTCTCCCGAGCGTATACGAAATAAAAGCCCGGCATGCTTAACTCTGTATTGTGAAACCCTATCAACATAACGCTTCACAGGAGGTATCCAAATGGACAAAAAGTATGATTTTAAAAACACCGAAAAGGCACTGGAACATTTCTGGCAGGAGAACGATATTTACAAATATCGAAACGGAAAAGAAAAAAAAATCTTTTCCATCGACACGCCACCCCCAACCGTAAGCGGAAAGCTCCACATCGGTCATGTATTTTCCTACACGCAGGCAGAAATGATAGCACGATTTAAGCGCATGCAGGGATATGATGTTTTCTATCCCTTCGGTTTTGATGACAACGGACTGCCCACAGAACGACTGGTAGAGAGAGAGGAAAAGATTCATGCAAACATGCTACCACGAAGTGCTTTCCGCCAAAAATGCACACAGACCATCAAAAAATATGAAAGCGAATTCAAAGATCTCTGGAAAAGTCTGGGATTTTCTGTTGACTGGGACTTACAATACCAGACTATCTCCGACCTTTCCCAGCGAATTTCCCAGAAATCTTTTCTGGAATTGGCCAAAAATGGAAAAGCCTACATGAAAGAGTCTCCGGTACTGTGGTGCACCGAATGTCAGACTTCCATTGCTCAGGCAGAATTGGAGACAAGGGAATGCGAAACCACATTCAACTATTTAAATTTCGAGACACCAAAAGGCTCTCTTTTGATTGCAACTACCAGGCCGGAGCTTTTAGCAGGATGTGTATGCATCTTTGTTCACCCGGACGATGAACGTTTCAAACAGTATGTAGGGGCAACTGCTAAAGTTCCTCTTTATGGCTTTGACATCCCAATCCTCACAGATGAAAGTGTTGCAACCGACAAGGGTACCGGTGCCGTAATGTGCGCCACCTTCGGTGACTCCACCGACACGGAATGGTGTAAAAAACATCACCTGCCTTATAAAAAAATCATCCTGCAGGATGGAACAATTCAGCCGGATATCGCCCATATCGGTGGCATGACCGTTCCAAAGGCAAGAGCTCATGTGATTAACCTTTTAAAAGAATCCGGACTTTTAGTAAAGCAGGAATCGATCAACCACATGGTTGCCATTCATGAGCGTTGCGGTACTGCGGTAGAATTCATTCCGTCCAGGCAATGGTACATTGATGTTCTCACAGAAAAAGAGCGTTTCTTGAAAGCAGCTGACGAAATCAACTGGCACCCCGCGCACATGAAAAACCGCTACCGCCTCTGGGTAGAGAATCTGAAATGGGATTGGTGCATCTCACGCCAGAGATACTTTGGCGTTCCCTTTCCCGTATGGTATTGCAAAGATTGTGGCACCCCCATATTTGCAGAGGAATCACAGTTGCCTGTAAATCCGTTGGAAACAACGCCAGAGAAAAGCTGTTCTTGCGGTTGCAGTGAATTTATTCCGGAAACTGCTGTATTTGACACCTGGGCAACTTCTTCCGTAACCCCTTTCATCAATGGTCATTATCAGGAACCGGATGATATCATGAAAGAAATTTTTCCCATGGGCATGCGTTGCCAGGCTCACGAGATTATCCGCACCTGGGCATTTTATTCCATTGTAAAAAGTCTGTACCATACCGGTCAGATTCCCTGGAAGGATATCATGATCAGCGGCTTCGTTCTTGCAAAGCCCGGAGAAAAAATCAGCAAATCCAAAAACAATGCTTCCGACTCCCCGCAGGCTTTGGTAGAAAATCATTCTGCTGATGCCATCCGATATTGGGCGGCGAACAGCAAGCTTGGTACAGATACCTTCTTTAGCGAGGAGGATCTAAAGATATCCAAGCGTTTTATCAATAAACTCTACAACGCTTCCAAATTTGCCATCATGCAGCTTCACGATTTTGAAAAACCGGAAAGCTTTGATATGGAAAATTTACTTCCTATTGATAGGTGGATTTTGGAACGGGTAAATGAAACTACCATCACTGCGACCGGTCTTTTAAACGATTACGAGATAGGTCAGGCAAGACATGAGATTGACACTCTTTTTTGGAGGGATTTCTGTGACTATTATATCGAAATTGTCAAAGAGAGACTCTATCAACCCGAAAAACACGGAGCGTCCGAACAATACTCCGGGCAGGTAGCACTTTATCACAGTCTGCTTGGTATTTTAAAGCTGTATGCCATATATACGCCTTATGTGACAGAGTATATTTACCAGGATTATTTCAGTGCATTTGAGCCGGAAATATCCCTCCACTCCACCACATGGAAGACATGGGAATCCTCCGCACTCCACCTGGCATTTGGAGAGCATATAAAAGAGGTAATCGGTAATGTTCGACGGGAGAAAACTGAAAAACAGATGTCTATGAAAGATTCCATCCCTCAACTCCTTATCACATGCCCACGAAGTCCCAAGCTTTCAAAAAAATTCAAGGAGTTTTATAAAAAAACTGAATTAGATTTAAAGGCCTGCACCGCTGCTGAGGAAATCTTTATTCGGGGATAATACAACAAAACGGCTCTCTTACCCATGTGTACTTTCGGTAAGAGAACCGTTCCTTTTTATTCTGAAATAATATGTTCATCCACTCGCATGGCGATGACCTTCCTTCCTTGAACACCATCACCTGCACCGGTGGAAAGAGTGATAATCGGTAAAGCAGCTTGATAAGTCTCAAATTCCTCTTTCACCTTTTTGTCTTTACCATATTCTACAATCTGATAACGATAGATTTGATTCCCTGTATAAATTAAAAAATACTGATGATCCTTATAAAAAGTCTTGTCTGTTTCATAAAACTTCAACTGTCCAAACATGGATAAGTCACGCATATTACGACCGTATATAACAGAATAAGAATCTGAAAAATCCGGCGCGGCGTTACAGTCAAGAAAAATCGCCCCGGCTATAGATTCTGTCCCATCATAGGCAGTATGTAAATACTTCTCATTGTCTTGCGCTTGAAGGATCGGATAACTTAAATCCAGCTCCTCAAACCAAATCCAGCCAACCGTTTCCGGATACTCCGCCGACAACTTTCCCAAATCAACTTTGGCATATTCCCACCATTCTATGATGCCAGGCGCCACCGTCATTGGAGTTTTGTTGTCGGCTATACGTGTATCCGTTTGGGGTTTTATAGGGTAAGGGATGATAGTAGGCTCAGTGTATAAAGCGTTTGCTTTTTCATATAACATTTCTGCTTCATTATATTCCCGGAGTTTTAGGAACAGCATAGTGATTGCAATGCACGTTGCACAAAAAGCAGCAACCACCAGGGCAACCCCTTTCTTTGAATATTTTTTTTGTTTCACCAAACCGTTCCTCCAACAGTTTTCCATGTCTTATTTATTTTTCATTTTAGCGACCCAACTACGACAAAACCATGACAATGAAAATCCCCATTTCCAAATGAATGAAAATGGGGAAAAATGAAACCCGCTTTGGATGAATCGTCCTCCTCTTCGGCCCTAATCCATCCGACACATCCAGGGAAATTTCCGGCAAAGCATTGACATCCACTGCAACACTTTCCATCGTTCCGGCATATTGTCATTTCTCTTTCACAGAACATTTACGGGTCTCCCTATTGTCGATAAGTCAAGCTATGTGCTTCGCAGACGCTTGTTTTCCTTCCTCTACCCTGCGCTGACGCTTGGGTTACTCATAAAAGCTATGTGCTTCGCACATTTCGTCGCTTCGCGACTCCTACTTTTATTTCGTATACGCTCGGGTGAAAACAAATGTCTGCTTCGCAGCCGCTTGTTTTCCTTCCTCGCTAGTATTGTATTAAATTGACTACGACAAAAGGGTGACAAAATGTATATCATTAAAATTCCCGACTGAGGAGTTCATTGAGGTAGCCCAGTCTCATTTCAGCCCAGCTGTACTGGGACATGTATTCTCCATCAAATTTTGCCATGGCTTTGGAGTCTTTCTTCATGGCAAAGTAATAATCACAGGGGATGCGCTCCGGAATCACAGAATACGCATTTCTACTCTGCACGAAAACCCCTTCCAATCCTTTTTCCTCCAGTGTCTGTCTCAAATCTCTTGCAATTTGTGTCAGATAGTTGCGCTGTTTATCGGAATCTTCTGCATCATCATCCCAAAGGATTGCACGGAGTTCCCCATTGGTTACACTGGCACCGGTTCTGTCTATCAGATAGGCGAACATTTCCTTTGCCTTGCTGCGTTTGAATTTCATCGGCTGCCCATCATAGAACACCTCAAATGTACCAAAGCATTGCACATATAACCCTTTCGTTTCCTCTGCAACAGGGTTTCGCAGATTATTCAACACTTCTCTGACATCCTCCACCATCGCCGGCTTCAATATGTAACCGCTGGCAAAAATTTTAAAGGCATCCAGCGCATACTGTGGATAAGCTGTGACCATGACAATATTCGCCATCGGTCGGATTGCTTTTATCTCCTTCGCCACGGTCAATCCATCCTTATGAGGCATATTGATGTCTAAAAAGATTACGTCATACTCATTTTCCGCGCAAAGGTCCATTGCCAGTCTCACATTGTCTGCCGTATCAATCGGATCGCTCGGCAGAACAGAATGTACTACCATCTGCAAATCTTTAATCGCTGCTACCTCATCATCTACAATCAATATTCTCATTGTGCTCCCCCGCTATTTTGGAATATGAACCTTAATGATTGTACCTTTTCCCGGTGCACTGTGTATCTCCATTCTTCCCCTACACATAATCTCCAATCGGTTTATCAGATTTAACAGACCCACATGCGCTCTCTCCTCACCGTCAGAGCCCTTGGAATTCATCTTCTGAAGCATCGTCACATCAAAGCCTACTCCGTCATCCTCCACAGTAATTACATGTTCTTTTTTGGTTTCGTAGGTTCGTACAGTCACCGTTCCGCTTCCGTCATCCTTACCACGGATTCCATGCCGAATAGCATTTTCCACCAGAAGCTGCACAGTAAAGGCCGGCATTACAAATTCCACGTCATTAATGTCCCAAATAACACGAAGTTGGTCTTCAAATCGATATCTCTCTATATATAAGTAGTTTTCCACTGTCCGCAGTTCCTGTTTTGCTGAGATACAATGCGTCTCCGTCAGGGTATCAATATTTCCTCTCAGAAACATAATAAAATGGTTGAGTAAATCTCTCGCCTCTGAATCCTCCGGCAGATGCGAACGAATTGCCGCAAGAGTATTGTAGATAAAGTGGGGTTGAATCTGCCTTTCATAAAGCATTATTTTCATGTTCGCCTCTTCTTTTTCCCTCGTGACAATATATCGCATACATTCTCGAAGATACGTCACAAAGATGAACAATGCCATAAATGTATTCAAGATGTTTGCTGCTGATATTCCATAAAAAAGAATCTGATAAATCATTGCCAAAATTGGGCAGAGTTCAAATAAAAAGAACGCAATTCTCTCCATACGACGTAATTTTTTGCGATTCATTATGGTCGCAACAATTAATAGGAAAAGTGCCGTAATTCCCAACGTATGTATTATCCAATAAGCATCGGAGCGATAATATCTGTTGTGGGAGTCAAATGCATAGTAAAACCCAAAGAATCTGGACAAAACTAACAATACCGCTCCCGTAATACAAATCCCAACGATTGCAAAATATATCCATTTGTTAATCTGTCCACCATGTAGTTCCAAGACATTTTTTATGTATTGCAGGAAAAAGAACAGGAGGAAATATCCCAAAAAGAATACAAGGAAATTCGAAACACGAACAATCACATACCCTACTGACGTTTCATTTCCTCTGAAATAATAAGCAAATGCTTCACTCAAATCACTGAGGGCGACACTCCACAATATCGCAGCCAGCCACCCTGCTCCTTTGGGATTAATATGTTGTGTTGCATACACACATATCATAGCTACCAGACTGAAGAAAAAGCCCCAGATTTCAAATGAAATATGAACATATTGCACCGCTGTCATACTGTTCTCCTCCTATATGTTTTCCTGATTAGTCATCCTCTGTGAAATGTTATTGTAAATCTTGTACCAATATCCGGTCTTGACAAAACATCAATCGTACCGTCATGTGCGTCTACAATCCATTTGGCAATAGATAATCCCAATCCCGATCCTTCAGCGCTTCCGCCCCGGGTCTCATCCGCCCTGTAAAAGCGTTCAAAAATATGGGAAATCTGCTCTTCGACAATGCCGATTCCTTCATCCTGTACCATGTAGGATACGGAGGTCTCCGTAGCTTTTACTGCCAGCCGAATCGTGTTTTTCTCCGGTGAATACTTTGCAGCATTCTGGACAAAAATTCGAATTGACTGCTTTAACATCGCCAAATCACCGAACAGCGGAGCTTCCTTATCATCCAATTCCAGCTTATAAGTGTGCTTCTCATCTATCATGACAGACTCATCATAGACTTCCTGCATCAAATCCCGCAAATCCATCTGTGTCTTTTTCAAAGTATTGCGCCCACTGTCCCCCCTGGCCAAAAATAAAAGTTGTTCCACCAGTTCTTTCATGTGCTCCGATTCATTCTTTAATGCTTCGATGGATTCCTCCAAAACGCTCTCATCATCTTTGCCCCAGCGGTCCAGCATATTGACGTATCCCTGAATAACAGCGATAGGAGTTCTAAGTTCATGGGAGGCGTCTGAAATAAACCGGTTCTGTTGTTTTTGACTTTCCTGAATACGTGCAAGCAAGTTATTCAATGCAACTTCTATACTTTGTAAATCCTTGTCCCCTGTGGAAATCCGCAAATCCGTCTGACTTGGAGACACCTGTGAGATAGCCTCGCGCAGATTCTCAAAATGAGAAGCATCAAGACTACTTATTTGTTCTGCCTTAGTTGCCAAATCATTTAACGGTTTTAAACGTCTTCGGATTTCCGCCGTGTTGAACATTGCCGAAAAAATATCTATAAATTCAAAAGCAAGCAATACCAAAAAGGATGGAACCAGATATTTTAAGAACTCATACAGCTTGTAGGATATATAACTTCCATCCTCTAAAAGCTGTATGTATTCCCAATTCCGATATCCATCCCCGGTAATCTCTATTTTTTTAACGATTGCATCCTCCGGTAACAATTGTCCTCTCCAATACGCAAACGTTATTGCAACCATCACAAAAAGGAGCATATCAACGCACAGCAAAAGAGTCAGCCTCTTTCTCCAGAAGCTGAAATTGATACTTCTCGCTATGGATGACATTTTCTGATTTTCTCGCATACCTTTCACTCCCGGATTACATATCCTACACCACGCACCGTCGAAATCACATGAATGCCAAACCGGTCATCTATCTTAGTACGCAAATATCGCACATAGACATCTATCACATTGGTTTCACCCAGATAATCATAACCGCACACTTCTTCAATCAGGCGATTGCGATCCATCACGATGTTTTTATTCAATAGAAGAACTTTTAGTAGCTCAAATTCTCTGTTGGTAAGCTCCACCGGTTCACCGCTCACCGTCACTTCATGGCGGTCTATGTCCATTCTAAGCTCACCGGACTGTAATGCAGAATGCGCCGGCTGTGTGGCAGCGGGCTGGCGCTTTTTCAGTGCAACCCGAATACGCGCCAGTAATTCTTCTATTGCAAAGGGCTTCGTAATATAGTCATCAGCCCCTGCATCCAGCCCGGCCACTTTATCCATCACAGCATCCCTGGCTGTCAATAACAGTATCGGAGTATCCTTCTCCAGACGAATTCTTCGTAGTACCTCCAGCCCATTTAGCTGGGGGAGCATAACATCCAGCAGTATCAAATCAAACTGTTCCCGTAATGCAAACTCCAGCCCTGTTCTGCCATCCCCGGCCTTTACAACTTCATTTCCCTCATGCGTCAACTCCAGTTCTACAAAACGTGCTATTTTGGCTTCGTCCTCTACAATCAGAATGCGGCTCATTGCCTATCCCCCATTTACTCTTTATTCTGAAAATCCTTTTTAATGTTCTCACAGGCATTTGCTGCTTTGTCACACATATCATTGATATCGATTGTAGCAGACTGTACTCCCTCGAAACTGTATCTGCAATTGCTGAACAATCCAATAACCAGAAGAATCGCTACCAACCAGAAAGCAACAATCATTGCAACGATAAACAGAATCACAGGAACCGTGAACAGCTCTTTACCATCCTTCTCCACCCGGAACTGACATTCGCAGGATTTTTGGAACAATTCCTTTGCTCTCTCTCCAAAATTATGCACTCCCTCTTTGAAGCGGGAACGCTTGCAGGATTCCTCATAATTGTTCTGTGCCTGTTCAAATTCTTTGGAAACATTCTGTTCCTCTGAAGATGTGGTGTAGTGATCCATCTTGGGAGAATTCACTTTGCCCTGCTTTTCAAGATAAATGACTGCATCCAGCAAGTCATCTCCCGATGCTGCTAAAGCTTCTTTAGCTTCCTCAAATGATACACCTGTTTTTTCAACGATTTTTTCTACTTTTTCAAATTGATCCATATTCATAACCTTTCCTTTCCAATTGGTTTTTCTTTGTTACACCCTTACTATACGGGTGCTTCATTAATCTAAAATGGAAGAAAGATTAAAATCAGATTAAAAACATATATCTATTTTAACACAATTATTTATCACTTTAAAACCCTAAATATCAAGAAAGGTTCCTACCTCCGGTAGAAACCTTTTTTCTTATGAAAATGTATTCAACAATTTATGAAGCAACCTGTAAAGCTCTTTTGCTTCATCAGAGCTCAACCGAAAGCAGCTTCCAATCTGCTGTGGAACAACCTTTGCCTGTTCTCTCAGTTCTTCGCCCTGTTTTGTGATGGCAATATTGAGCACACGCTCATCCTTCTCATCACGTTTTCTGGTAATATAGTTCTTTTGCTCCAGCTTTTTCAAAACCGGAGTAAGTGTACCTGAGTCCAAAAAGAGGTAGTTTCCCAGGTCCTTTACATTCATCTGCTTATGTTCCCACATTACCATCATTGTGATGTACTGCGTATAGGTCAAATCCAATTCATCCAAGAACGGCTTGTAGCGTCTCACGACCTCTTTGGCACACGCATACAACGGAAAGCAAAGCTGGTTTTCTAGTTTCAATGCATCATATAAATCAGCCATTGTGTCTGACTCCTTTTCTATTAAACAGCACCACTGTGTGCCAACTGATAATCATAAGCTTCACGAACCGCGCACGCCAACTGGTCTGCACAGGAAGTATCCCTACGTCCACAATGAATTCCTCTGCACTTTTCCTCTATCTGGGTCACAGTCCATCCATCTATCAATCTGGGAATTGCCTGCAGATTTCCGTTACATCCTCCGGTAAAAACCACATTAGTAATTATATCACCATTGATATCTAATTTAATGTTCGTTGAACAAGTATTCTTTGTCCGATAATTGTACTCCATGGTACTCCTCCTTTCCCATCAGCACAGATTATACTACTCAATGATACTCTTTGTAAACCTCTTTACTTCCTGAATGTCATTTTCATCCGGTTTTCCACGATGCATCATCTGGAAACTTCCTCTGCAATGGAACTCTCTCGTATCCAGGGAAATGCCCTGTGCTTCCAAAAGCTTTGAAATCTGTTTATAAGTAGACGGCAATAACGCAGCGGTACTAAAGTTCACAACCTTTTTAATCTTCTCCGGCTGCAAAGATTTTATAAATTCCTTAACCGCCTGATCAACTCCAGCCGCATAGACACTACTTCCCAGGAAAAGAATATCTGTTGCCTCTGTGATCGGTTCATCCATACGTTTTGCCTCAACGCCAGCAACCTCGGCGATTGCATCCGCGAGCTTCTTGGTATTACCTGTTCTGCTGAAATATCTTACTTCTACTTTCATTTTCATTCTTCCTTTCACGTAATGT
>JAILPF010000386.1 GCA_024699575.1 Acetatifactor sp.
TACAATACGGGCGCTTTTTCTGTAGGGTTTATCATATCTGATACCTAATTCATACATATCATACAGAGTTCTTCGCTGTACCGGTTTAAGACCATCTCTTACATCCGGTAATGCTCTTGCGACGATAACGCTCATCGCATAATCAATAAAGGATTTCTGCATTTCCTCGGAATACTCTGTTTTTATAATTCTATCGTCCATGGTTTTCCTCGTTTTATATGATATTTATACTTAAAAATCAGATGTCCAGTTCTGCTTCTACTGCTCTGTCATGTATGAAAGCTTTTCTGGGCGGCACTTCGGTTCCCATCAATAATTCAGTCACTTCAGAAGCCATTCTGGCATCTTCGATTTCAACCAGTTTTAATAATCTACGTTCCGGATCCAGGGTTGTCTCCCAGAGCTGTTCGGCATCCATTTCTCCCAATCCTTTATAACGTTGTAAGGTAAATGCCCCTTTGTGATTTTTTCTGTATTTTTCAAGTGCTTTGTCGTCATACAGATATTCTTCTGAGCCTTTTGCCGGCATCGCTTTATAAAGTGGCGGCATCGCAATATAGACATGCCCCTCAAAAATCAACTCCGGCATAAAGCGATAGAATAATGTCAGAAGCAAAGTGGAAATATGAGCTCCATCCACATCGGCATCTGCCATGATAATTATTTTGTCATATCGGAGTTTGGAAATATCAAAATCATTTCCGTACCCTTCCGAAAATCCACATCCAAACGCGTTAATCATTGTCTTGATTTCAGCATTGGCGAGGACTTTGTCGATACTTGCTTTTTCGACATTTAAGATTTTCCCGCGAATCGGTAAAATTGCCTGATTCATACGATTTCGGGCAGTTTTGGCGCTTCCTCCTGCAGAATCACCCTCTACAATAAATATTTCGCATTTTGAAGGGTCCTTAGACTCGCAATTTGCAAGTTTTCCGTTAGAATCAAAAGAAAACTTTTGCTTCGTAAGCATGTTTGTTTTGGCTTTTTCTTCGGTCTTACGGATTTTGGCTGCTTTTTCGGCACAGCCGATTATATTTTTCAATGTTTCAAGATTACGGTCAAAGAAACGTACAATTTCATCACCGGTAACCTTGCTTACCACCTTGGCAGCATCCTGATTATCTAGTTTTGTTTTTGTCTGACCTTCAAAACGTGGGTCTGGATGCTTGATGGATACAACTGCTGTCATTCCGTTTCTGACATCCGCACCGGTAAAGTTTGCATCTTTTTCTTTTAGAATATTTAATTCTCTGGCGTAGGTATTGATGACGTTGGTAAACATTGTCTTAAAACCGGTCAAGTGCGTTCCGCCCTCAGAATTATAAATATTATTACAAAAAACGAGTACGTTTTCGTGAAACTCGTTTACATACTGTAAAGCAACCTCAACAGAAATTCCATCGCTTTCACCGGAAAAATAAATTACATCATGAATGGATTCTTTGGATTTGTTCATGTCCTTAATGAAACCAATGATTCCTTCCGGCTCGTGAAAGGTTATGACTTCCGGGGTCTCCGGACGGGCATCTGTAAAAATAATGGTTAACTGCGGATTCAAATAAGCAGTTTCATGAAGACGGCTCTTTACCTCATCTTCTTTAAAACGTGTCTTGTCAAAAATTGTGTCGTCCGGCAGAAAACTGATTGTAGTTCCGGTTTCCCTTGTTTTTCCTACGACAGGAAGAAGACCGTCAATTAAGTCGATAACAGGGACACCACGTTCATATTTGTCTTCATAAATCTGTCCGCCGTTTTTGACTCGAACAGTCAAGTGCTCTGATAACGCATTGACAACGGAAGAACCCACTCCATGGAGTCCCCCGCTTGTTTTGTAAGCATTATTGTCGAATTTACCACCGGCATGTAGGGTCGTAAAGACAAGACGCTCGGCGCTTACACCCTTTTCGTGCATTCCCACCGGAATACCACGTCCATTGTCTTCAACGGTAGCAGATCCATCTTTCTCCAAAGTTACTTTTATGGTATCACAAAAACCTGCGAGATGTTCATCCACAGAATTGTCTACTATTTCATAGATTAAGTGATTCAATCCCTTGGTTGATACACTTCCGATATACATTCCGGGGCGTTTTCTGACCGCCTCTAGACCTTCCAGGACTGTAATGCTGGAAGCGTCATATTGATTTGCTTTAGCCATTGGAAAACTGACTCCTTATCTGAAATCTTGAAAATGCATTTAGATAGATGCATTCTTTGTATATTATATCATACATTTTGTATTCTTCAAATAAAAAACTACTACATATATGAAAAAGGTGGCTGTGGAATTTATCACAGCCACTTAATATTTTTTAATTAGGCACTGATTTTTTACAGCAGGCCAATGCCAGTGCACCCGGACCGATATGGCATGCTACACTTAGGGAAAGCGGATCTATCTGAATATCATATCCGGGGAATATTTTTTCTACCTCAGCCTTAAATTCCAACGCCGCATCTTTGTCATATGTATACGCAAGCTGTAACCAGATATCTTTTGAATCATTCAGACCGCCAAAGCGATTGATAATATCGTTCTTTATTGCGTTTATCATCAAGGTTTTTCCCTGATTGGTAGTACGTGCCTTGGCGAATGCGTCCAGTTTTTCGCCTTGAATGGTCAAAACCGGTTTCAGCTTGAGCATGGTACCGATAGCTGCCGCAGCCGGTGTAATTCGTCCACCTTTTTTCAAATAATAAAGAGTGTCTAACATAATGTAAATGCTACTGTTAAATTTATCATTTTCCAAAAAATCCTTAATCTCGGAAGCAGACATTCCTTTTGCTGCTAATAGCTTTGCATCCAAGACTGATTGTCTTTGGGTAACAGAAATTCTTTGATTATTTACTACCTGAACCTTCCCTTCATAGTCCATAGCAAGCATTAATGCACTCTGGCAGGAGCCTGACAGTCCGCTACTCATTGGAATATGAACAATTTCATCATAATCTTTTAATAATTTATCCCAAAGAGTTAAAACCGCATCCGGGGAGGGTTGACTGGTAGAGATATCTGCCCCGTCAGTAAGCATGTCATAAAATTGTTCCTGAGTAAGGCTGATATCTTCAAAATAAGTATCACCATTAATCATGAACGGCATTGGAAGAACAAAAACTCCAAGTTCTTCAGCCTGCGCCTGTGTGATTCCACTGTTACTGTCCGTAACAATTGCGATTTTTGCCATAACACTCCTATCCTTCACTTAAGAAGCCATTGTCATTTTTTTATCGAATAGATATATTTTACTTTTAAATAGTTCGAAAGTCAACATTGTTCCTTGCACGGTTTGCAAAGTGTTCC
>JAILPF010000462.1 GCA_024699575.1 Acetatifactor sp.
CACGCCTCCTTTATTAATTGACGAGGTTCAGTATGCCCCGGAGTTATTTACTTATATCAAAATACAGGTTGATAAAAATCATGAACCGGGGGCCTTTTGGCTCACAGGCTCACAAGCATTTAAACTGATGCAAGGTGTGCAGGAATCATTGGCCGGAAGGGTTGCTGTTCTCTCTCTTACTTCCCTCTCACAGGCTGAAATATCCGGTTCCGAAATGGACCCATTTATGATAGACTTAGACGCTTTAAACGCGCGAAAAGGAAAAAGAAAAGAAGCGGATACAAGAGAAGTCTTTGAAAGAATCTATAAAGGTTCGATGCCTGCCATTATAAGCGGTACAAACAGTAACAGTCAGATTTTTTACAGCAGCTATTTAGCAACCTACATTGAACGTGACGTAAGGGAATTGTCAAACTCTATCGATTCATTAAAATTTTTGAGATTTATTACCGCTGTAGCTGCGAGAAGCGGACAAATGCTGAATGTAGCGGAAATTGCACGGGATGCCGATATCAATCAGACGCAGGCAAAGAATTGGCTGGGAATACTGGAAACTTTGGGAATCATTTTTTATTTGCATCCATATTCCAATAATTTATTAAAACGTCTCGTAAATACCCCAAAATTATATTTTTATGATACCGGTTTGGTTTGTTACTTAACAAAATGGAGCAATGCAGAAACACTAGAGAGCGGTGCAATGAATGGTGCAATTTTAGAAAACTATGTAGTTGCTGAAATCATGAAAACTTACCTAAACTGTGGAAAAGAACCCTATTTATATTACTATCGCGATAAGGATGCCAAGGAAATTGATATCATTCTGGAGCATGATGGTGTTTTAAATCCAATTGAAATTAAGAAAACCTCTAATCCCGGAACAGAATTAACAAAAGTATTTGGCTTGTTGGATAAGGCTTCTACTCCGCGTTCAAAGGGAGCGGTGCTTTGCATGAAGCCTTCGCTGAGTGCTATTGACCGGGATAATTTCATCGTTCCAATCTGGATGATTTAATTGAACCGCATAAAAACTAAATCCCACAGACTCTTATCATTGTCTGTGGGATTTCTTGCAATCCCCCTAGTTTCCGTATATAATAGCCTCATAATCGTAATGACTTCTTTTCTATGATGGGGGTAGACTATGAAGACTGAAAATAAGGGTAAAATCGCACACACTTTACAGGCAATCAGCATTATTCCGCTTCTCGCATTCGGCGTTGCCATCATGCTTATCGGGACCCACTGGTTCACACAGACCATGTATGATGAAATAGAAGCAGAATTGACCGCGGCTGCAAGAGATGCTGCCACCTTATATGATGTGGCATATCCCGGCGATTACCATTTGGAGGGAGAAACCTCTTTTCACTTCTACAAAGGCGATACGGATTTGACCGGTGACTACTCCCTGTTGGATCAGCTTCAAAAAAATACCAATCTTGATTTTATACTATTTTATCAGGACACCTGTATTCTCACCACACTTCGCAACAGCTTGGAGGAGCGGGTTATCGGCTTCGGTGCACCGGAAGCCATCATGACAACCACCTATGAATACGGTGAACCCCAATTTTACCAGAAAGCATTTGTCAATAATACAGAATACTTTGCATATTATACTCCTTTACGAAACAGCGATGAGCGGATTGTAGGAATCATCTTTGTAGGAAAGCCCAGTGAGCAGGTAAACAAGGCCGTTCAACGCTCTGTATATCCTCTGGTGATTGCCGACATTGTGGCAATGCTTGTGATTTCCATCTGCATTTTTATTTATACAAAACAATTGATATCCGCTATTTTAAAAATACGAGGTTTCATGGGAAATGTCTCCTCCGGCAATCTGGTGGCAGAGCTTGACCCATCTGTCCTAAGACGGCAGGATGAATTCGGTGATATCGGGCGTTCTGCCATCGCCATGCAGCGTTCCCTGCGCACCATGATTGAGCAGGATACGCTGACAGAATTGTTTAACCGCCGTTCCGGCAACCGGAAGCTCTCCCAGATTATTCAGCGTTCCAAGCAGCAAAATACACCCTATTGTCTCGCCATCGGTGATATTGACTTTTTCAAAAAAGTCAACGACACCTACGGTCATGAATGTGGAGATTTGGTTCTGAAAATGGTTTCAGACAAGCTAAGAGAACACATGAACACCTGTGGCTTCGTTGCCAGATGGGGCGGAGAGGAGTTTCTATTGGTGTTTGACCACTCCTCTTTAGATGAGGCACATCAGATTCTGGAAAGTACACTGGAAGATATTCGTTCCATGAAAGTCCGCTATAACGAGCATACTATCAAAGTAACCATGACCTTCGGTCTGGTGGACGGAGACACAGATGATATTAATGA
>JAILPF010000471.1 GCA_024699575.1 Acetatifactor sp.
ATTATCTGTTCCATCGATAATGAAATCATATTCTCTGATTAGTTCCCGTATATTGCTGGAATCCACAAACATTCTGTATGTAGACACTTTCACATCAGGGTTGATGGCTTCCATGCTTTCTTTCGCTGATTTTACTTTTGCTTTTCCGATATCTGCTGTCGCATGGATGACCTGCCTTTGCAGATTAGATAAATCCACTTCATCAGCATCCACGATTCCGATATGTCCCACACCGGCTGCTGCCAGATATAAGGCTGCCGGAGCACCCAGTCCACCGGCTCCGATAATCAGAACACTTCCGTTTAATAATTTTTTCTGTCCCTTCGCACCAACCTCTTTCAGAATAATATGTCTGGAATAGCGCTCAATCTGTTCATCCGTCATTGCCATCAGCATCCACCTCCCATGAAATACAGGAATTCAACCGCGTCACCCTCCTTAAGAACGGTAGATGGCTTATCTTCTGTGGCGATAAACTCATCATTGATTGAAACGGTGACATATTCCGGCATCTCCACATTTTCTGCCTCAATCAATTCAGGAAGTGTCAAACCTTCCTTATATTCTTTTTTCTCTCCTGCAACTGTAATAAACATTTCTTTCTCCTCTTTTTTCTCTTTATTATCCATTGATAGATCTCATTACCCAATCCTCAAACTCCTGATACGATGCAGAACCCACTCTTCTTGCAACTTCTTCACCTGACTGAAAAATGAGTACTGTGGGATTTGACATAATGCTATATTTCTCACTTAATTCAACATCAAAATTCGTATTGACCTTGACTACTTTGAGTTTCTCTTCGTACTCATCTTCCAACTCTCCCAGCACCGGTGCAAGCATCTTGCATGCCACACAGGAATCAGAGTAGAAATCGACCACCACCGGAAGACTCTCTCTCAATACCTTCTCTTCGAAATCATCCTTTGTCACGCGGACTGCCATTTATCCTTCCACCTTTCTGACCAGTAATGTGTAGGTTCCATCTTCGTTATCATATAATTTAATAATCTTATGACCATCCTCTTTAAAGCTTCGCGGTACGTTTTGAACCGGTTCTCCGTCGTTCATTCTGACTGCCAGGATTTCCCCGTCATCCAATTCTTCGATTGCTACCTTGGCTTTTACAAAGGTCAGCGGACATACCTTATCGGTAATATCCACAAGTTCATCATACGGAATATCTATTTCTGTCATCATTGTCTCCTTTTCTACTGACCGTTATATGCGTCAGTTACCTTTTCTTTTAATCCTTCAATACCAAGCCTCTCCAGAGTCTTTCTGAAACGCTCACTTGGGTTTGCATTCTCTGCAAAATACTCAATTGCAGCATCGGTTACCCTGAACAGGGTATCCTTATCTTTTACGATAGGAAGAAGCTCCTCTCCTTTGGAGATGAAATTACCAAATGTTCCGCCAAAAGATACGATATATCCGGGAGTCCCTTCCCACGCATCTGTAGGGCAGCTCTTAACACATCTTGCACATTTATTACACTTGGACTCATCCAGCACCACTTTGCCGTCAACCATGGAGAGAGCACCCTGCCTACAGGCTTTAATACATACTCCGCAGCCGATGCAGGCATCCTCTTTGTATGCAACCTCCATTCCACCCTTGATTCCTACATCATTTTCCTCCGCCTTTAAGCAGTTATTCTGACATCCGGTTACACCAAACTTAAATTTATGAGGAAGTTCTCTTCCGAAATATCTTTCATCCAGCTCCTTTGCAAGTGTATAGGTATCGATACAGCCGCTGGGGCATACCTCGGATCCCTGGCAGGCTGTCACGGTTCTGACTCTGGGACCGCACACTCCCGTTTTTACGCCTCCCTTGGCAAGTGCCTCCTTCACCTCTGCCAGCTGGTCCACATGAATAAAGGGGATTTCCACACCCTGACGGGATGTCATATGCACATAGCCCCGTCCATATTTCTCTGCAACCTCAGAGATTGTTTTGATATTCTCCGCAGTAAGATTTCCTCCTACTACCTGAAGACGCAAAGAACCATAGCCCTTTTGCTTCTGTTTCATGAATCCGCCTTTTTTTAATTCCGCATAGTTTACTTGTTCTGCCATTGCATTGACTCCTTTTCATCTAATGTTCCATTTGTTTCAAAGAATTTTGGAAATCTTCTATAATATCCTCGATATCCTCAATTCCAACACTGACTCTGACCAAATCCTCATAAACCCCCGCATTCTCTCTCTCCGATTCACTACTATGTAAACTGATTGTAGATGCCGGGTGGATTACCAGAGTCTTGGTATCTCCGATATTGGACAACC
>JAILPF010000498.1 GCA_024699575.1 Acetatifactor sp.
TATTCTTTACTTCCTCGGATAAGTCTGCTTTGGACATCTGCTTTAGCAGCTCTACATAAATTTCATTCTTTTTTGTAGCGAGTGCCTCTTTCTCTTCCTGTGTGTAAGTTTTCTCACTGCGCTCCAGAATGATTTCCAGACTGGCCATTCTGCTTACTCCACGAAGACGATTGTTGATAGTCTCATCAAAATAGACACCGATACCGTCTGCCATCTGCTTCCATGCCTTATAATGATACATGTCTGTAAAACAAATCACACCATCCAAATCAAAAATGATACCTTTAAACATTTTTCGTACACCTTTCTTACAGTGGGAATCGATTGCTTCGTTCCGTGATTTAAGTATGTCAATACTCTCATGATTGACAGATACTGTCAAGGGGTTCCCCCGCCAAACAATGGAATAAGTCAAATTATTCCAAGATTTAGGCAAATGAGGTAAAATTCTTAGTATCTCTTCTGATTTTTCAATTCTTCATAAAGCAGGCAATAATTTTCATAACGCATGCGGCTGATAGTTCCCTCTTCCACTGCATCTCTCACTCCGCAGACCGGCTCCGCTATATGAGAACAACCGCCAAATCTGCAATACTTTTCCTGTTCTGTAAACTCAGGATAAAAGGAAGCAAGCTCTTCTTTTTCCAATTCAAACAAACCGAGAGAACTAAAACCGGGAGTATCTAAAATATATGTGCCATCCTCTATGGCAATCAGTTCAGAGTGTCTCGTAGTGTGACGCCCTCTCTCAATTTTTCGGCTGATACCTCCGGTCTCCATCACAGTCTTATTCTGCAGGCAATTAACCAGTGATGATTTACCTACACCGCTTGGTCCAGCAACAGTAGTTGTTTTACCATGAAGCAGGGTTTTAAGCTCATCAATACCTGTTCCTGCTAACGTGCTTACGGAAATTGTCTCATATCCACATTTACGATAGACTTCTTCATAATCCGCTCCTGCACCCGCTTCATCCAGATCCAGTTTATTGAAACAGATAATACACGGAACATTCTGTTGCTGCATCATAATCAAAAAGCGATCCAGCAGATTAAAGTTGGGCTGAGGCTTTACTATGGAAAAAATAATCAATGCCTGGTCCACATTTGCAACAGCAGGGCGAATGAGTTCACTGTGTCTGGGCAGCAATTCTCTGATATTCCCCAGTTCTTTTTCAGCATCCAGCACGTCCATATTTACATCATCGCCCACCAATGGTTTTCTATGATCTTTTCTGAAAACTCCCTTGGCTTTGCACTCATAAACGGTTCCGTCCGCATAGACATAATAGAACCCGGCAATCCCTTTGATAATTTTTCCCTGCATTCATCTCCCCCTCTTAGGTCATTTATTCTTCCGTAAATTCGATTCTTCTTGTAAAAGATTTTTGTTCCGAGGTCCCCGGTGTGCTGATAGTCTCTCCGGTATCCGGATCTGTCTGCGTAGTCCCCGGAGTCGTAACCGTATAAGTCATGGTAATCGTTCCCGCACTGGAAGAAAGTCCATAATAGTTTGCTGCCTGAGGGAAAGAAGTCGTTACGGTATCCAATAATACCTGTCCTCCATCTGTTGCAAGCTGCACATGCACTTCTGAACCCGGCGTATAATCCGGAGCTTCCGTCGTATCCGGAGCGGTGATACTGGTATTGCATCGGTAAGATTTATTCTGGGTGGGTTCCGGTCCTTTACTGATTTTAATATCAATCACAGTATCCGGTTCAACATAGGAGCCATGTGCATAGCTCTGATAGCAAATCATTCCCTCTCCCACTTCCGAGTTATAGGTGTAGGTCACATTTCCAATCTGCAGCTTTTGCTCCAGCGCTTCCACCGTTCCATCTTCCTCAGTCAATCCAATCAGATTGGGAACACGTACTTTCACGTCCTCTTTTCCAAGGCTGACATTGACGGTAATTGTACTTTCCTTTGGTGCCTTTGTTCCACTGATAGGCATCTGCGACACTACCATACCCGCCTCTGCAGTCTCCGAATAATTTTCTGTTTTATTTACAGCAAAACCCAAATTCTCAAGCTTTGCTTTCGCTTCCTCGTAAGTGCTGCCTGACACATCCGGCACTTCGACACCTTCTGTTCCTGCACTGATAGCAAGTTCAACCTTGCTGCCTACCATTATCTGGGTATTTTTCTCTGCATCGGCACGTATCACGAGACCTTCATCCACAATTTCCGATTCCTCGTAGACCACTTCCGGAATTAATCCCAATGTCTCAAGACTCCTTCTTGCATCCTCCGCACTGACTCCGATAATATCCGGCATAGAAACGTACTCAGGTTCACTCTGTTCCTCGCTGTCAACTACTGTCTGCTCCTGTTCTGCCTCGGGTTCTTTATTCGATGCACCGCCAAACACCTTTAATGCCAGTACCCCGATAATAATACAAATCACAATCCCCGCAACAATCGCCAGAATGGTAGTCACACGCTCGAACTTCGGATCATAATCATACTCATCATCCTCATCCTGCCCCAGGTCATAGGCTGCTGTATCTGAGCGCAATCTCATTCCACCGGATTCTGATTCATTATAGTCTCGATTGTCGTGATAATTTACCTCATGGTATCCCGAATGATTTTTAATCTGTTCTCTGTCACTGTCAGTAATCATGCGGGTGCCGGCCTCCGTATCCGGATCACTGTGCACCACAAAATCTTCATCCGGATTAATCAGTGACTGTTTTAAATCCGCAATCAATTCCTGCATATTCTGGTATCTTCTATCCGGAGATTTCTGACAACACTTAAAGACAATACTCTCCACCGAAGTCGGTATCTCCGGCACATATTCCTTCGGGGAAGGAAGTTCCTCCTGAATGTGCTTAATTGCAATGGCTACCGTCGTTTCACCGTTAAACGGAACCCGCCCGGTAAGCATTTCGAACATTGTGATTCCCAGAGAGTAAATATCGCTTTTTTCATCGCTATAGCCACCTCTTGCCTGCTCCGGAGATGTATAGTGGACAGACCCCATCACATTA
>JAILPF010000525.1 GCA_024699575.1 Acetatifactor sp.
TCACATCGTTAGGTCTCAGAAGATGTGAATTCGGATGTTTTTTATTTTGGAGGTTTTGCAATGAAAAAAAACAAAAAGATGATGATGTATTTTACAAAGCTGGAAATATCTATATGGCTACCTATCTTTGCATGACAATGCCAATGGCAGTCAATCATCTAAGCCCAAAGGAGCTACTGATAATTATTCCGCTTACCTTAGTTATTACCGCAGTTTTTTATTTTATTCTGCGTACATTTCACACAGCAAACATTTTACCAAGCACCTTAATAGCAAATCGCATCACCTCAAAATGTCTGAAAGAGGTGGTGCGATAATTCCAACTTAAAAATATAGTGTTCGTTTCTCTTAGTCGATTTTCATAATCAGGTTCAGTACTCTCTTGGCACATCTTGCCAAATCTTCTCTCTTGATTTCGCCCATATCGAGTGCTTTTCTGACACGCTCAGGATAACCACTTGCCATCTTAACGTCATTGCCTGCAAGGATTTCCTTGTAGTGTTCGCCTCTGGTCCACCAGTCGCTGGTAACCATACCACCGAAATTCCACTCCTCACGAAGTACACCTTCCAGCAGGTCATGACTCTCTGATGCACGATGTCCGTTGATGATGTTGTAAGCCGACATGATAACCCAGGGATCAGACTCTTTTACAATAATCTGGAAGCCCTTCAGATAAATTTCACGAAGTGCTCTCTCAGATACTCTGGAATCACTGTGCTTTCTGTTGGTCTCCTTGTTGTTGCAGCAGAAATGCTTTACTGCAGCTCCAACTCTCTGGGACTGGATACCGCGAACCATAGCAGCACCGATTTTACCGGTAAGCAGAGGATCCTCGGAATAGTACTCAAAGTTTCTTCCACACAGAGGATTTCTGTGAATATTAACTGCAGGAGTCAGCCAGACAGCCAGATTGTTTTCTTTTAATTCTCTCGCACCGGCACGACCTACTCTTGCAATCAGTTCCGGATTCCAGGATGCAGCAAGCAATGTTGCGCAAGGCCATGCTGTTGTATGGATACCACATTCCCAGTTCAGTCTCACACCTGCAGGTCCATCCTCCGTCATGATATTGGGCACACCATATTCTGGAAGATTACCGTAACCAAAGGTATTACCCACACCGGTATTAGGCTGTCCACCGCACAGATGAATCAAATCATCATCAGATAACTGTGCAACAAACTCATCCAGAGTCATCTTTCCTTCCACAACATCCATCAAAGGTCTGCCCTTGAAAGGATGCATCATCATATAACGGTCATGAGGCGCAACAGCAGGAACAATCGCCTCATCCATACCTCCTTCAATCTTCTCAAATGCACATGCATTCGGGTCATTGGGAGTGGAAAGAGGAAGTTCCTCAAAGCTACCGTCAGCAAGCATACGCTTCTTCAAACTGGTAGGAGCAGATTTGGAGGTAAGCTGTTCTACAACTTCATTTTCCTTTACTTCTACAGCGAACTGAGTTTTTGCTACATCTCTTACATTGGTTCCGACGAAGATTTCATAGGTTCCTTTTTCCAGTACATACGCAGCTTTTGCAATCTTGCCAAGGTCATCATAAGAAGCCATATCATTCTTCAAAAACTCTACAGTGACAAGTCTGCTCTCGCCGGGAGCCAGCAGATCAGTCTTTTTAAATGCACGCAGTTCTCTTGCCGGTTTGCCAAGCACACCCTGAGGAGCACTTGTGTATACCTGAACAACTTCCTTACCTGCATACTCACCTTCATTCGTAACCAGAACCGATACTTTAATAACGCCGTTTTTCTCGGATGCGACAGGATTCTCCAGTCTAAAACTGCTGTAGGAAAGGCCAAATCCGAAAGGATAGCATACCTTCTTAGCGGCACCGGGAATGGTCTCAAAATAACGATATCCAACATATACGTCCTCAAGATAATCCACATATTCAGGAGACTCATGGAAGTTCTCTGTAGACGGATAATCTTCAACCTTTGCTGCAAATGTGTCGGTCAACTTACCGGAAGGATTCACTTTACCGGTCAGTACTTCAGCTGCTGCAAGTCCACCTTCCATACCTGCCTGCCACATAATCAAAGCGGAGGAAAGCTTCTCATCCTCTTTAATCCAGGAAGTGTCAATCACGCCACCGATGTTAAGCACTACAACAATTTTATCAAACTGTGCCTCTACCTGTCTAATCATGTTCTTTTCTTCTTTAGTCAGATAGAAATCGCCATCCGGGAAAATCTTTCCGGAGGTCTTAGGCATACTGGTCTCAGATTCCCAGGGATTATATTCTCCATTATATTCAACACTGGAGCGATCCCATCCCTCACCGGAGAAACGGCTGAGTACAATAATTGCGGTATCGGCAAATGCTCTCGCACCCTTTACCTGTTCCTCTGTCAAATCGGGCTCAACAGTCATACCTGCTGCAGAACCGTTTTTGTACTGTTCTTCCACATTTTTTCTGTAGTAGTCAGCTAAAGGTTCATAGATGTTCACACTGTCGCCGAGCTGTTTGAATCCATCATAAAGGTTACGTACATAAGCGCAGTACACATCACCGCTTCCGCCGCCACCTTTTACATAGTCAAAGCTTCCTTTTCCAAACAGTGCGATTCTTGTACCGCATGCGAGGGGAAGTACTTTCTTCTCATTTTTTAACAATACCATACCTTCCTGCGCCGCCTCCTTGGTGAGCGCCAGATGCTCAGGAGACGCTGTCACATATTTTCCGGGCTCCAAAGGAAGATTGGGCTGAAATTTCACTCTTGTCCATTTGTTCATAATTATCCTCTTTCCGGCAATTTGCCTAACTTAGTTTTGGTTAATTTATATGTTCAAACTCGATTCTATCCAGTCTGAAATCTGCTCCATCTGCTTTTGTGTTCATAAATTTAAACTGATAACTTCCCTTTTCCAGAGTAACATCCAGAGTAAAATCTTCATAATCTGTCATGCTGGCCGTCTTTGTCATCGGAACATTGGTACGGTTTGCATTACCATCATCCTCGATAGTAGGTGTATTGTAATAAATATCCACTGTCTTGCTGTCTTTGTCCGCCGCAATGAAGAAATGCAATCTATAATCGCCTGCTTCAGGAACCCATACGTCCCATTTTGCATTTGCCCATTCACCACTCCAACTGTCAACATAGGAAATGTTGTTGGCATTACCGGTATTCACCAGATAAGAGTCCTCTGTGAAATTCTCTGCTTCCAGCACATAACCTACGGTCTCAAGATTGATGCTTCCCTCAGAAATCGCATTCAACTCTTCCTCCGTCTTTTCCGGCTTTGCTCCGATAGCAACGGTTCCGTCAGCCTGAATGCCTGTTCCATCCTTACGCAATCCGGTTCCTTTTTTGAAGAGTACAAGAGATTCGTCTTCAAATTTCTTCTCGATATCAGATGCATACCATGGCCATGTAAAGCTCAGTGTACCGGTGAAATCATAATCACCGAAAAATACATCTGCCACACCTGCCCCTTCTGTTCCGGGAAGCCATGCTTCTACGATAGCATCAAAGGAATCCACATAGTCTGCAATAGTAACCGGTCTTCCGGTCAAAAGAACAGCAACAACGGGAACTCCTTTTTCACGTGCAGCTTTCAAAGCTTCGTCTGCATTCTGTACCATTGTGCTGTCAGCCTTATCAATTGTCAGATTAGAGCTGCTTCTGTCTCCGCTCGTCTCAGCATAAGGTTTCTCGCCAATCACCACAATAACTGCGTCTTCCTCTCCGGTCAATTCCCCTTTGGCACTGTACAAAACGGTTCTGCCCGGCAAGGCATCTGTGATTCCTTGCATAATAGTGGTTCCCTCGGTAATCTTACCGGTACTTCCCTGCCAGGAAATCGTCCAGCCTCCGCATTGTGTTCCAAGGTCATTTGCTTTTGTGCCAAGCACACTGATATTCTGAGCATTCTGTAATATTTCCATCGCAGTCTGCTGTCCGACTTTATCATTTTTCAGAAGTACCATGGACTTTCTGACTGCCTCTCTGGCAACTTCCCTATGCTCTTCTGAACCAAACTCTTCCATCAATGCAAGCTCTGTGTCCGAACCAACCTGTTCTTCAAAAAGGCCTGCTTCAAATTTCACACGCAGGATTCTGCGGACAGAATCGTCAATCTGTTCTTCGGTAATCGTACCATCCTTCACTAAAGCTTCAATGGCACTGATTGTTGTTTCCCAGTTGTAAGGCTCCATAAACAAATCGATTCCGGCATTGACAGCATTCCCTACCTGAGCCTTAAAGGTAGCACCCGCAATCTGTTCTATTCCATTGTAATCACTTACCACAAGCCCGTTAAATCCAAGTTGGCCCTTTAAAACATCCTTGATAAGATAGGTGCTCTCATGGCATTTCTCACCGTTCACACTGCTGAAAGAAACCATCACGGTAAGCACACCATCCTCTAACTGTGCCCGATATGGCTCGAGCAGAGAATCCTGAAGCAGCGCTTCGAAAGAATCTGCATCCATCTTCACATCGCCCTGATTGGTTCCACCCGCAGTAAAGCCTTCACCGATGTAATGCTTAGCGGTTGCTAAAACATGAGTATCTGTCAGATAATTTTCCGATTCGGGTTCTCCCTGAACACCTCTGGCAAAGGCTGCCCCGAGTCTGGCCACAATGTCCGTATCCTCCCCGAAGCACTCATAGGTTCTACCCCATAATTCATTCTGCGCATTTCCAAGACAGGGAGCAAAGGTCCACTGAATTCCGGTTGCTCTGACTTCCTCTGCAACCACCTCACCGATGCGCGCCATCAGTTCCTCATCGTTTGCTGCACCCAGACCAATATTATGAGGGAATACCGTTGCACCATATACATTGTTATGTCCGTGAACCGCATCCACACCATACAGAACGGGAATTCCCAGTCTACTGTCCAAAGCAGCTTGTTTTATCTCATTAATATGTTTCTCCCAATGTGTAGCTTTATTACCGGCTGTCGGTGCAGAACCGCCTCCGCTGAGAATGGAACCGACACCGTATTTGGTAATCTGCTCCAATGTAATTCCATTCTGCTCCGGTTGCACCATCTGTGCTGCCTTCTCACGTAATGTCATCTGCGCCAGCAGACTTTCTACTCGTTCCTCCACACTTTTGGAGGAATCCATGTAAACACTTTTATCTACTTCTGCGACGTCATCATTCTTAACTTTCTCTGTTGTCTCATCCTCTGTCACTTCCTCGGACTGAGTTACTTCCCCTTGTGCATCAGACTTTTTGCTAAAAACGTTTTTATTAATCAGCAAAAAAATAGCACACACAAGAAGTAACAAAGCAACGACACCAGCAACAATTTTTTTTGTTTTTGCCTGTTTCATAGTGATAAACCGTTCCCTTTCACAGATAATTTCATGATTATTATACACTATACCTTATTATATGGGCTATAGTCAATATGAGAAAAAAATCCCACATTTTTTGTGGGATATTCCAAAGAATCCTATTGAATTTTCTCAGGCGGCATAAAACCAAGCAATGTTTTACCAAGTTCCTCATCGCTAATAGGCTTTGCCAGATAACCTGAAAAGCCCTGCTCGATATATTTTTCTCGCACTCCGAACTCTGTATTTGCAGTCAGCGCGATTACCGGTGTACTGCCATTTGCATTGGGCATTCTCCTCATTCTCTTCAATGCTTCCACACCACTCATACCGGGCATACTGTCATCCAAAAAGATTAAATCATACTTCGTTGTAACGATCTTTTCCAATAATTCCACTCCGCTGTATGCCCCTTCGACCACAATCCCGGTTCCATCCAGCAAACCTTTTACAATATGGACGTTAATAGGCAGATCATCCACTACCAATACCTGGACATCTGACGCTTTCCATCTCAAAAATTTGGAAATACCACTGTTTGGCGAGTAGACATCTTGCTCATATAGCGTTCCCATCCCCTCCTTTTCTATTACCAGCTGTGGAACACACATACTGATTTTAAAATGTCCATCCGAAGTTTTTTCCACATCAACGCTTCCCTTCATTAATTCAACCAGTCGCATTGTTTTTGCGGAAAGTCTTTTCCTATCCTTCATGCAGCTACCGCCTTCAACAGTAAGCTGCAACAGGATTTCATCTTCCTTCATCTGTCTTTTGTTTATTCCGATACAGACATATCCATCGTGAGCCGTATCCACTGCAAGCAAAAACATTTCTATCACAATCTGCCGAATACGCGTTACATCTCCATAAAGCACTCTTGGTGTATCAGGATGATTGACCACTCTGATTCCACAGGAAAAGCCCAGCGTATTGATTCGTGATTTCATATAACCACAGCATTCCGCAATCATGTCCTTTAATTCATATTCCACTGACATCAACTGTAGTTCCAACGCATGAATCTGAAAGAAAAGCAACAACATACCAAAGGAAGGTGTAACCATCGCCAGCAAAGTCCTGGGAAAGAAAAAAAACTGCAGTGCCGGTCCCAAAAAACTACCTAGCCAAAAGGAAACACTTAATGTCTTCTGCACTTTATCGTACCATCGAAATGCTTTTGCCATTTCGTAAATTCCATATAAGTAAAAAAAGAACGGAAGCAAATACACCAAAAGATAAGCATCTCCCCGTTGGAATTCTCCATTTTCTCCCACGGAAAAGAAAAACCCTCTCGGGAGGTTTGCCAAAAGTGTAAAACTGTAGATGCCAAGTAACACTTTATGTATCAAGAGAAAGGAAAATCTTTCCAGAACACCATGAACATAGAAAAAAGCATATCGCGCAAACCAAAAGCCAAGTACCCCTGTACACCAATAGTACATAGTTTTCAGCAACAATGCTGCCGTGTAGGAATCCGACATCCGGCAGCTGATTGTTACAGTTGCCGCGATGTCCGTAATATCCGCAAGAAAAGCTATCAGAATCAGTCGGCGGAACAAAAGAATCACCCCGTCCTGCCTACTGCACTGTAACCATACATATAGGTACAGTATTGCCAAAAAGACAGCCACCGCCGCCTCATAGTCTATATCATATATTAATTTCATCCATCGTACTCCCTTTTACACCGCTAGGGCATCAACCCTATTCCCAGCAAACCACTTATCCAGTAAATCAATCCCAAAAGCCAGCTAACCACGATTCCGTACAGAATCACAGGTCCGGCAATGGTAAATATTTTGGCACCGATACCAAATACCTGCCCCTCTTTCTGAAATTCAATCGCCGGGGCAGCCACCGAATTTGCGAAACCTGTAATCGGCACCAAAGCTCCCGCTCCGCCAAACTTGGCAAGAGGAGGAAAAAGATTCAATCCTGTCAGCAAAACCGATAGGAAAATCAAGCACAGAGAAGTCCAACTGCCTGCAGTCTGTTTATCCAACCCGAAGGTCTGCATTGCACAATTTGTGATAAACTGTCCGAGTGTGCAGATAAGACCGCCAACCAAAAATGCCTTAAGCATTTGAAGCCACAGATTGTGTGTGGGCGTCACCTCTTTGACATAATGCTCATATTCCTTTTTTAACTGTTCATCCATTCTATTTTTCTGCCATCCTTTCACACTTTTTTCTGTCTTGGAATTATTGTGTGAAGTCGGCGAAATATTATACCGGAGAAATCTCTTTTTCCCATTATATGGATGTTCCTTATATTTTCAACATTGACATTCTAAACTTTATCGGCATTCCCTAAAATTATTTTAGTTTTCCTCAATCTTTTCACGTTCAGCATTTGCAATCAAGGATTTGTTCACGTCCTCCTCATAATTTCTCATCGCAACTTCGATTGGTGTCGGGTCCTTGGTAATCCTTCGCCCGCCCACATGGTTAAAAAATAAAACGATTCCCAATGCCAGACCTATGGAATATGAGATTTCCAATACATTGATACCTTCAGCCTCTCTCCCCATGACAATGCGATAAATCTCTGCAAAGATTTCATTAATCCCTATGTCATTATGATACGCCATAATCGTGAATGCCGTCCCAAAGAAACTAATCAGGCAGACCAATGTTATTTTCCATACCTGCAACTTCTGACTTTTTTCCCCATTCTTCACATATTCAATGAGCACATCTGTCTCCCCCACCATCTCCACAACAGCTGCAGGGTTTACTTCCTCAATCAGTCTGATTAGTTTAATTGCGCTCACCACCGTCCTTTGGGGCTCATTCTCGTCAAAACGATGTATCCGTACCTCCTCTAGCTTGGCTGTAGTCTGGGAATCTGAACACTGTATATTTCCTATCTGATTCAGATATACATCCCGCTGCGTCACCTCCACGTTCCT
>JAILPF010000556.1 GCA_024699575.1 Acetatifactor sp.
ATTATGTATTTTACCACTTCAGGCTTGTTATGTATACATAAATTTGGTAAGATATAACGAGTTAAAGCGTTAAAGACAGGGAAGTTAGAAGATGAATAAGGTTGAAAAATTGTTAAAAAAAATGCGCTGCCCTAAATGCCATGGTATGTTTAAGCTGACTACTTATCAAATGGAGGGCAACGATATTGTTGAAGGAACATTACAATGTGAAAATGCACATCAATTTGGTATCCATGCCGGAGTGATTGATTTTGGCTCCGAAGAGCAGGAGGGACTAAACACTTGGAGTGAGTATTTAAAAACAATTGAATATGATGAAATGGAGAAACAGATAGAAGATGCCAAGTCCGTGAAGGAAAAAGAACAGCAGGCATTATTCTTAGAGACAATTTCAGATTGCGTCTTGAGGAAAAATCCTAAAATAGTAGTTGATATTGCATCCGGTAGGGGAATGCTTTTAGAAAAAATGATATCAAATCTTTCGGATTCTACGGGTTTGGTTGCTACGGATTTAAGCTTTGAAATCATGGTAAAGGACCGTATAAAATTTAAAAAGCTTTTCCCCGGAAAGTCAATTGTTTATATGGCATGCGATGCCACCAGGCTCCCTTTTGCAGAACGGACCGCAGATGTGACAGTTTCTTTTTTGGGTGTTGCCAACATGTTCCAACTGGTAGAGCAGGGCATTTCTGAGGCTGCCAGAGTGACCGGACCGGAGGGAGTATTCCTCAATGGTTATTTAAATGTCAAAGAAGATTCTGAAGGATTTCGAATTGCCAGAGAAATGTGTATGAAACAGAATATGCAGGGTGTTGAAAGAGTCTTTTTGGAGCAGGATGTGAAGATGCTGCACCAAAAGTATTTTCAGACAGTGAATGTACAGACGGTAGTCGAAGATATTTTTGAAGAAAAAGAGAATGCGATAGACCTGTTTCCTTACCCGGGCGAGTGGTTTGCATATAGAATCTATGAAGGAAAAAGAGGAGGATCGTTTCGGTTATGAATGACTTGCATGTGCATACAAAATTTTCTTGTGATTCGGAAGCGGAAATGAAAGACTACATGGAAGCTGCGATTCAAAAAGGTCTACATACTGTTTGTTTCACAGATCATGTTGATTTGAATCCCAATGATTACGGATACAACTACTATAATTCTTCTGCTTTTTTTGAGGAATATCTTCTGTTAAAGCAGCGTTATCATGCTCAAACAGAAGTTCTGGCAGGAATCGAGTTTGGTGAACCTCATTTGTATCCGGATGAATTGAAGCAATTAGTAATGCGTCCTTATGATTATGTTATTGGAAGTATTCACTGGATTGGGGATATGTTTCCCTGTCAGAAGGTTAGAGAACAATACTCAGCAAAGGAATTTTATACACTATATTGGATAGAAGTATTAAAAGCAGTTAGGTGTGGTGGGTTCGATTCCTTGGGGCATATTGATTTCCCGAAGAGATATTATGGTGAGATTTATTATGAAGAGCCAATTATGAATGAAATCTTCAAAACTCTCTTGGAGAAAGATATGGTGATAGAAATCAATACATCCTCTCTTCGAAAAGGTCATGAACAGACCATGCCGGGGAAAGAATTGTTGCAGATATATAAAGATAATGGTGGTAAATATATTACGATTGGTTCGGATGCACATGAAGTGAAAGATTTAGCGACCGATTATGAAATTGCAAAACAAATAAGCTGCGAATTAGGGCTTCAAGAAATCATTTATAGAAATAGGAAACGTATGATTAAGGTAGAAGAATGAAACAGATATTTTTATGGTGATATGTTAACAAAAGCAGTATAATATAGAAAAGAATGGTAAGGATGCTGATTCTCTCAAAAATGGAGGAAATCTATGAAAAGTTTGCCGGCAATAGTCGTTTCTTTTGTTTTGAGTATGTCTCTTTTAAGTTGTTGTGGAACAAGTGAAGTTCAGACGCTGACGACAGATTTGAATAATATTGAGGAGCAGCGTGAACAGTTTGGTTATTCTTCATCCGATATGCCAAAGGAATGTTGCGCAGTCATTTTTGTTCGTATTAATCCGGAGTTTCGTCTGTATCTGGATGCAGAGATGAATATTCTGAAGGTTGATAGTCTGAATGAAGATGCAAAGAATGTTCTGAACGAGATAGCGATTGAAGGTTTAAATTTTGATATTGCTGTAACACAGATTGTATCTGAAGCATATCAGCAGGGATTTCTTTCGGATGGAAAAAACATTGAAATTTCCGTAGAAGAAATTGTAAATGATGAGGTCTCTGCGATTGTGAAAACCACACTTGTCGATGCAGAGACTGCAGCCGTTCTTCTTTTGGACGAAAAGGGTGTGGCCTCCGAAGTGTATACAGCCATTGTTGAAGAAGAGGCGCAGAAAGAGCAGGCAAGTACTCCTGCTGAGGAACAGATTATTTGTAAGACCTGCGATGGAGATTGGATCCGGCGCCGGACAGTCGTTGCAACGGAACCGGAAAATGCGGAAATTGCAATGGATTGGGTCACACACCGTGTCCGTCCTGTGAAAACCATGTAACGCCAGATGGAACTTTAATTTCC
>JAILPF010000564.1 GCA_024699575.1 Acetatifactor sp.
GAGTCTGCCCATTAACAGAACAGCGGATATAATAATCGCAAAGAGTGCTCCTAATACGGTGAGTTTCTGAGCTGCGTCCACAGCTTTAATTATGTTTTTTAGCTGTAACAGACTAAACGGCTTAATACCAACAGAAAATGCCTTGAAGAAATCCTTCCATGCCCCCATGATGGCTAATCCGGGAAACAATATCAATGCAATTAGCAATAATGAAGGCAGATCAATAAACCAAACGATGGCAGAGAATCCCCAACTTCCTACTAAAAGATTAAACAAAAATATCCCTAAGAACAATATAAACTCTCCAAGTATAACTAATCTAATATTTTTCATGGCATTTCCTTTCTTATGCTAATTTACTGTACCTACTTTGACTTTATCACAGGCATATCTGATATTATATAGTACCTTTTTAGGAGAAAGAATCTCATTGGAGCGGTGTATGCAAACTGTATATTTATCCTTAAAATATTGTCAATTCCTTTGGTATGCCATATTTGATAATATAGGTAATTATAGGGGATGAGGTGATTTATATGGCACAGATACAAGTGACGGACCTGACATTTTCCTATGACGGAAGTGCGGACGATGTTCTTAAAGATGTGAATTTCAACATTGATACAAACTGGAAGCTGGGATTGATCGGAAGGAATGGTAAGGGTAAAACAACTCTGCTAAACCTTTTTATGGGAAGATTCGATTACCGTGGCAATATTAATACGGCTACCTGCTTTGATTATTTTCCGTATACAGTATTTGATTCAGATCTGACAAAAAATGCCGTTGACCTGATAGAGAGATGGAAACCTCAGATTGAAATCTGGCAGGTACTGATCCAGATGAATGAGCTTAAGATGAATCCGGAATGCTTATACAGACCATTCAAGACGCTTAGTTTCGGAGAGCGGACAAGAGTGATGTTGGCAGTGCTGTTTGCGGCTGAGAATGAATTCCTTCTGATCGATGAACCAACGAACCATTTGGATACCAAGGCACGAGATATTATAAAAGAGTATCTGACTTCAAAAAAGGGATTTATCCTTGTATCACATGATAGGGATTTGCTGGATGCTGTATGTGATCATGTGCTTGTTTTGAACAGTTCTACGATCGAGGTGCAGGCAGGCAATTTCTCAACATGGTGGGAGAATAAGGAAAAGAAGGACGCATTTCAGCAGGCGGAAAATGAAAAGCATCTTAAAGAGATAGGCAAGCTGAAAACAGCGGCTGACAGGAGCAGCCGGTGGGCAGATAAGAATGAAAATACCAAAATTGGATTTGATCCTGTAAAGGAGCATGACAGAAGCATCGCAGCCAGATCCTTTATTGGCGCAAAAACCAAGAAGATGCAGGCTCGTGTGAAATCCTATGAGCAGCGTATTGACCGGGAGATTGAAGAGAAAGAAGGTCTTCTGCAAGATATTGAGCGAATATCAGATCTGAAAATAGAACCGCTTAGATTTCATAAGGAAGTGCTCATCAATGCGAATGAGCTGTCGCTTGGATATGAAGGATCTGAAAAACCGTTGTTTGAAGGCTTGCGTTTTCAGGTAAAGCGAGGTGAAAGAATAATCCTTTCTGGTGAGAATGGATGCGGGAAATCAAGTGTACTGAAAGCGATATTGAAGAAGACCGATTTCAGGGAGCGGGGAGCAGATTCGGGATTACTCATATCAGGGGATCTGGATGTTGCATCGGGCATGACGATATCGTATGTCAATCAGGATACATCTTTTTTGTCAGGTACTTTACGGAAATACAGTGAGATTCAAGGGCTTAATGAAAGTCTTTTTCTTGCGGTGCTCAGACAACTTGATTTTGGTCGGGAACAGTTTGTGAAGAATATGGAGGATTTTTCTGAGGGTCAAAAGAAGAAGGTGCTGATCGCGGCAAGTCTGCTCACGCCTGCCCATCTATATATTTGGGATGAACCATTAAATTTTATCGATGTGTTCTCACGGATGCAGATAGAAAAACTGATCCTGCAATATAAGCCTACCATGCTTTTAGTAGAGCATGATGTAAGGTTTCAGCAAAAAGTAGGTACAAATATTATCAGGATACCTCCCTTTATGACCATGGCGTAGCACCCACAAAGATCCAGGTTGCAGCGGGACATTCAGACATAAAGACTACGAATATATACTACAGGTCAGAAATCTGCGATGAGATTGACGAGGATATACTTGAGAGGGCTTTATAGCCCTCAAACCCTCGTGGTTGATGGGTTTGTACCAATTTGCACCAGATTTAAAAATGAAAAAGCCCGTATTTACGGGCAAAAATAGAAGCAGGTGATGGGAATCGAACCCACGTGTCCAGCTTGGAAGGCTGGTGTTCTACCATTGAACTACACCTGCAAAAGTATATGTGGAGTTATGATCGGGGTGACAGGATTCGAACCTGCGACCTCCTGGTCCCAAACCAGGC
>JAILPF010000576.1 GCA_024699575.1 Acetatifactor sp.
CAGCAACAGCTATAAAGTGGAGAAACTTAATCAGCTCATCAGAGGATGGATTAACTACTTCAAGATAGGAAGTATGAAAACACTTTGTAAAGAACTCGATGGAAACATCAGATTCAGACTTCGTATGTGTATTTGGAAGCATTGGAAAACTCCGCAGAATAGAGCTAAGAATTTGATGAAACTGGACGTACCAAGATGGGCAGCGTATGAAATCGCCTATTGTGGAGACAGATATGCAAGACTCGCGCACAATGGATGGATACAAAAGGCTATAAGTACAAAGAGACTAACCTCATTTGGATTAGTCTCAATGTTAGATTATTACACCGAAAGGTGTGTTACTTGTTAAGTTGATTGAACCGCCGTGTACCGAACGGTACGCACGGTGGTGTGAGAGGTCGGAATTTCTCACTTATGAGAAATTCCTCCTACTCGATTGTTAATTTCTTTATTGACCTTCCATCTGTGCCATAGCGGCAGCTGCATTTCGCTGGTTGATTTCATTTTGCTGTGCGGCAAGGATGGATTCATAGTCCGGGTTAGCAAAGAAGTCTGCATTGTGCTGACAGGTATTTGTAGTTGCCGGTGTGATAACGGATTGTGTGCCGTCTTCATTTTCTACTATGGTTGTGGATCCGTTCAGCAGAACAGGGTCTTCAACAAGAGGCAGAGATACAATTCCGTGTACCTTAAAGGGACATTCAGGGGATGCAGGAAGATGATCGTAATCACACAAATCTCCTTCAAAGTGTACATCACAGCTTTCTGTAGGTTCTGTACCCTCTTCAAACAATTCCGTTCTAACATGACCGTCGCAAAGACCTGGAATCGGCAGTTTGCCGGATTCGGAACAGATACTAACCTGAACGATTCCACTGGGGGTATTGAAGTTCTCACTCGGTAAATCTTCATGCACACGTTTCATAACGGCACGCCATAATGTTTTGGATAGGTTAGATTCCGCTTTGTCTTTCATGCCAATATTGTTGTCATAGCCTGTCCAGACAGTGCCGGTGTAGTACGGTGTATATCCTGCAAACCACACATCCTTTGTATCAGTGGAAGTACCGGTTTTACCTGCGATTGCCATGCCGTCAAAGCGGGCTCTTGTACCGGTACCGGTGGTAACTACATCCACCATGGCACTGGTCAGCAGATATGCTGTGGTTTCCTTGATAACCTGTCTGGTATTCGGGGTTGTATTGTCTAAAATAATGTTTCCGTCCGCATCAGTTACTTTCGTGTACAACTTTGGTTCTACATAAAGTCCCTGATTTGCAATTGTCGCATAACCTGCATTTAATTCATAAGGTGTTACTCCGTAGGTCAAACCTCCAAGTGCAATGGTTTGGTTGACATCGGAGAAAATTTTCCCATTGATTACAGCATTGGTAGTTAAAGTGGAAAAACCAAAATTCTGCAGATAGTCATATCCGAGTTGTGGAGTGATGACAGTCTGGTTTTTAACAGCAATGATGTTAAGTGACTGCTCAATGGCAAGGCGGATAGAACAATTCTTTCCATACTGTTCATAGCCGGTGTACCAGTTCTTTACAGGGTGACCGTCGTCGCAGACGAAAGGTGCATCCACATAAGTAGTGGCAAGGGTCTTGCCGGCACTGTCCAGTGCAGGGGCAAATGATGCCAATACTTTAAAGGTGGAACCTGGAGAACGTCTTGCGGAGGTTGCTCTGTTTAAGGTTCTACGTCCTTCTTTTACACCACGACCACCAACAAGTGCAACCACATATCCTGTGCTCTGGTCTTCAATAACCATAGCAACCTGTGGCTGGGGGGTCATGGAAATACTTTCATCATAGTTATCTTCATTATCTTCCATACCTAAATCAGCAAGCATTGCGGAACGGTATATTGCGATTGCTTCATATGCCGCGTCCTGGGAACTGAAAATCAGATTGAAGTTTTTGTCTTTATTTTCCTTAAACCAGGACATCATATTTTCTTTACTGAAGTTTTTGTTCTCGCCATTAACGTGAATGGTCAAAGCATAATTGAGATACCATTTTACATTGGAAGGATAGTTTTCCTCGTTTGCAAATTCTTCATCCATGATAGCCTGAATATCAGGATCCATAGTGGCATCAATACGGAGTCCTCCCGCAACCAGTAAATGCTCTGCGATATCCTCGGATTTCCCTGCAATATTTACCAGATCATCCTTTACCTGCTCGTAAACGGCATCGGAAAAATAAGAGCCGGTCGTGGAGGTAGATGCACGATAATCGGTGTCAAAGAGACCAATCCGCTTGTAGACAGCATCGGTATCAGCCATGGCTTCATCGTACTCGGCCTTTGAGATGAACTCCAACTTTAACATGTTATTTAAACATTTTTCACGTCTCTTTGCATTGGCCTCAGGATGCAGGATTGGATTTAACTTGGTCGGAGACTGTGTGATACTTGCGATAACCGCACACTCTGATAAGGTCAGCTCACTGCAGGATTTTCCGAAATATCGCTGGGAAGCTGATTCCACACCCAGAGTATTTTGTCCAAGGTTGATAACATTCATGTAACGCAGAAGAATATCTTCCTTAGAGTAATGTTTGGTTACTTCGATAGCAAGGTATTGTTCTCTGATTTTACGTTTAATTTTTTTAATGGTGTTTTTACCTTCGGATGTCCAGTCGGTAAAAACAGTGTTCTTTAAAAGCTGCTGAGTGATGGTACTGGCACCTTGAGCGGAATTACCCTTTGTCTGAATAAAGGTAACGCCGGCACGCATAATACCTTTTACATCGATACCGTTATGCTGGAAGAAACGCTCGTCTTCTAGTGCTACAAAGGCAAGTCCCATGTACTCGGAAATTTCATCCATGGAAACCTCAATACGGTTAGAGTTGGTGCTCACATATTGGTCAATAACATTTCCTCTGTTATCGTAAACAATAGTTGCCTGCCCGCTTGCTGCGATATCATTTAAATTGCTGGTCGGGGTGGAAGCAAGTATACCCCGGAAAGCACCGATTCCGGCTGAAATGCCCCAGATGCCAATGCCGATAAGTGAGACTAAAACCAGCTTTAAACAAGTGAGAAGAATTTTTCTTCCCCATTTTATAGATTTGGAATTCAACGCCTTTTGCTTGGCGCGGACCCCTTTTTTGCCGTAATTCATAGAGTCAGATCCTTTCTGCCTGTAACTACAGACGGATTTATTATACCAAAATCGAACAGGTAAATAAAGGGTTTCTTTTATTGTTTCACATTTTTAACAAATTATGTTAACATATCCATAAGATGTCAGCGCAGAGGTAGAAAGCATGGAAAAAACGAATGTAACGGAATATCGCGTCCTTTTGGAGGGTGGCGAAGGAGAAATCATAGAAAAAAAGTCTCGATTTATCGCTACTGTGCGAAAGTGCGAGACAGAGGAAGAAGCGGTTGCGTTTATTGAGGAGATAAAAAAGAAATATTGGGATGCAAGACATAACTGTTCTGCTTTTGTCATCGGAAGCCGTGGGGAAGTCACCAGATGCAGCGATGACGGGGAGCCAGGCGGTACAGCCGGAAGACCGATGCTGGAAGTGTTGTTAGGAGAGAAGATTCGCAATATTGCTGTTGTGGTTACCAGATATTTCGGCGGAACCCTTCTGGGCACCGGTGGTCTTGTGAGAGCTTATACACAGGCGGTAAAGGAAGGGATAGCTCACTGCACGGTCGGGACGATGAAGTATGGACATGAGCTGGCTGTTTTCACCGATTATAATGGTGTGGGTAAGATTCTATATCTGCTTGGACAGTGGGGAATTGATCCTCTGGACAGTGAGTATACAGACACTGTCTGTCTGAATATCATAGTGCCTGCGGAAGACGTGGAGAGGCTTAAAAAAGAACTGGTTGAGGCAACAGGCGGAAAGGTAAAAATCGACAAAATAAATGAGAAATATTACGTTGACAAAGTGCAGATGCAAAGATAAAATAATTGAGGAATATTTGAGAAAATAAATGACAGATGCTATTGAATGGCGGCTGTGTCATAGCATGGAAAGGTGGTGGTTTTTTTATGAAGAGTTTAAATAAGAATTCAGATAACCCTCTTCCTCCCCGACGATGGAAGAACATAAAAAAATCATCAAAGGAGGACATGCTATGGAAGAGATTAAAGAGCTGGAGGAAGTGCGTGAGCTGTTAGATACAAAACAGTACACAAAGCTCCGCCAGTACCTTAGTGAACTCAATACCGCAGATATTGCGGCGTTGATGGAAGAACTTGAGGAAGAGGAACTGCTTAAGATTTTTCGTATTCTTCCCAAGGATTTGGCAGCGGACGTTTTTTCCTACCTCGAAGTGGACAGTCAGCAATTGATTATCACATCCATGTCTGACAAGGAGGCTGCAAACATCATCAATAACCTGATGGCAGACGATGCAGTTGATTTCCTTGAGGAAATGCCTGCTAACGTAGTAAAAAAACTTCTTGCGAATGCGAGCCCGGAGGCTAGGAGAGATATCAATCACCTTCTGAGGTATCCGGAGGATTCCGCCGGTAGCATAATGACCGTGGAATATGTGGATTTGAAGGAGAATCTGACAGTTGATCAGGCTGTGGAGCGAATCCGCAAGGTTGGAGTGGACTCCGAGACCATCAATATATGCTATGTACTTGATAAAGAGAGAAGACTGGTTGGAACGGTTGCTTTGCGTTATCTGCTGGTTAGCCAGGGTGATGAGATTATCGGTGACATCATGCATGAGAATGTCATCTCGATTAATACCCTGATGGACCAGGAAGAGGTTGCAAAGCAGTTTAAGAAATACGACTTTACTGCCATGCCTGTTGTGGATAATGAGAATCGACTGGTGGGTATCATCACTGTCGATGATATTGTCGATATCATGGAAGAAGAGACCACAGAGGATATGGAAAAAATGGCAGCTATTATGCCGAGTGATAAGCCTTATATGAGAACCTCGGTATGGGATACCTACAAAAAGAGAATTCCATGGTTACTGTTACTGATGGTTTCTGCTACTTTTACCGGAGCGATTATTACATCCTTTGAGGATGCGCTTAGTGTATATGCTTCTCTGATGGCATTTATACCGATGCTGATGGATACCGGTGGCAATGCAGGCGGACAGGCGAGTGTGACGGTTATCCGTGGATTATCCCTGGGAGAGATAGAATACAGGGATGTGCCAAAGGTTATGTGGAAGGAAATCAGAGTTGCTTTGTTGTGTGGTGGCTCCCTTGCACTTGCAAACTTTGTAAAACTGTTGTTATTAGATAGAGTTGGAATTGTGGTTGCTGTGATTGTCTGCCTTACCCTGATTGCAGCAGTTATGATGGCAATGTTTGTCGGATGTATGTTGCCTATCGGAGCAAAGAGACTTGGTTTTGACCCGGCTGTAATGGCCAGCCCATTCATCACGACAATCGTGGATGCCCTATCCCTGATTGTATACTTTAGAATCGCAGCGGCGTTTTTACTGCTTTGATCTCGATGTTATAAACATCTCGTTGAATAAGTCCATGCTTTCATCTCGATGTTTCACAACATCTCGATGAAACGGCTTCGCCGTATATAAATGAAAAAAGTAACTCTCCGCTATGAGCAAGCTCCTGCGGAGAGTTATTTTTTCATTTATGCATGGACTCATGCCAGGAAGTCAAACTGGCTGATATACAGATGGTAGTATTCACCTTTTTGTGCGATAAGTTCGTCGTGGGTTCCACGCTCTACGATTCCACCGTGGTCTACATACATGATACAGTCCGCGTTCTTGATAGTTGAGAGACGGTGAGCAATGATGAAGGAGGTTCTTCCCTTCAGAAGCTCGTTCAAACCTTTCTGCAACAGGATTTCTGTCTCAGTATCTATGCTGGAGGTCGCTTCGTCCAAAATCAGAATCTTGGGATCTGCTAACAGCGCACGGGCAAAGGAGATAAGCTGTCTCTGCCCGGCGGACAGGCGGCTTCCTCGCTCATTAACTTCTGTATAATATCCATGTTCCATCTGCGAGATAAAGTCATGTGCACAGACGGTTTTAGCTGCCCGGATAACGTCTTCATCAGTGGCGTCCCTGTTTCCATAACGGATGTTATCCATGATGGTTCCGGAGAAGATAAAGCTGTCCTGCATCATGACACCCATCTGGGTTCGCAGTGAGTGTATGGTTACTTTGGAAATATCATTTCCATCGATGAGTACTTGACCGGAATCTACATTGTAGAACCGGCTGATGAGGTTTACGATGGTGGTCTTGCCGGCACCGGTGGGACCGACGATTGCAAAGCTTTGTCCGGGTTTTGCAGTGAAGTTTACACAGTCCAGGATGCGATGCCCTTCCTCATAACTGAAGGAGACGTCTTTGAATTCTACTTCACCTACAATGGGAGGCATTTCCACAGCACCGGGAGCATCTTTTACCAATACAGGCTCATCAATTGTCTCAAAAATTCTCTCCAGATAGGAGATTGCGGTAAGCAAGGAGTTGTAAAAGCTTGCCAGAGTGTTGATTGGAAACCAGAATCTTCCAATATATGCGGTAAAAGCAATGATTTTACCGACTGTCATCGTATCATTGGGAGCAAGAACCCATTGAATACCGAGAACATAGATGAAAGAGGTTGTAATTGCTGAAATAATATCAACACTGGGACCAAGCGTAAAGTTGTATTTTACGGCACGCATCCATGCACTGCGGTACCCACGACTTAAATCGTTGAAAATGTCAGTGTTTTTCTCCTCGCGGACGAAAGACTGGGTAACACGGATTCCGTTGATACTCTCAGCGATGTATGCATTCAGGTTACTCTGCTTGTTTGACTGAATCTGCCAAGCACGGCGCTGACGCTTTTTGATGAACACAATTACAACAGCTAAAAGCGGAAGGCCGAGTAGACACACAACCGTCAATCTGACATCACAAATCAACATGAAAATGATGATAAACACCAGGTTACAGAGGTCTGTGAGGGTATTGACGATACCGTTACTTAAAAGATCACTCAAACTGTTTACATAGTTGACGACACGAACCTGTATTTTGCCGTGCGGTCTGTCATCATAATAGGAGAAGGGAAGCTCCTGCAGATGACGGAAAATGTCGGAACGGATGGAGTGGATAATACTCTGTCCGACAACACTCATGTGCTTGATACGGAAGCGCAGGCTGACTGCGGAGCAGACTGCGATTGCAAAGGTCAGGAAAGTGACAAGGACAACACCTTTCATATCCTTTGCTGGGATGTAAACATCCATGATTCTCTGGAAAAACAGAGGAATCACCATTGTTAAGGCCGAGGAGGTAAGCATTACCAGAATTACGGCAGTCATAATCTTTTTGTGTGGCGCGATGTACTTCATCAAGCGTTTTAACTGGCTGACATCAAAGCTGTCTTCCAGAGTTTCGTCGACATCATATCGATTTCTGGCCATGATTAGTTTCCTCCTTTCTGTTTGTCATCAGCTTCCTGTTTTAACAGGTCATAAGGAATTTCTCCATATTGATTGCGGAATGCTCTCGCATAGTATCCGTTGGCGGCAACCAATTCTTCATGTGTACCCTGTTCGATGATTCGTCCATGATCCATTACAAGAATTAAATCAGCATCACGGATAGAGGAGATACGGTAAGCAATAATAAATACGGTACAATTTGCCTGTATCTTTTTCAATTGCTGCTGTATATAACTCTCTGTTTCCATGTCCACCGCGGAAGTGGTGTCATCCAAAATGAGGATGGAAGGATCTTTGAGCAGAGCTCGTGCCAAAGAGATACGTTGTTTCTGACCACCGGAAAGTCCGACGCCACGCTCGCCAACGATGGTATCGTAACCATCAGGCAGTGTGTTGATAAAGTGATTTGCATCTGCCATGATTGCTGCTTTTTTCACATCCTCAAAGCTACAGTCCGGTCTGCCGTAGGCAATGTTGCCTTCGATAGTATCGGAAAAGAGGAAGACATCCTGCATTGCCATACCGATATTATCACGCAGATGGTACAGGTCCATATCTTTGACATTGATACCGTCTACCAATACCTCTCCGGAGGTTGTGTCATAGAATCTGCACAGCAGATTCATCAGAGTGGACTTGCCGGAACCGGTGGAACCGATGATACCGACAGTCTGGCCTGCTTTTACATGGAAGTCGATATCATTTACGATATCTTCATCATCAGCGCGGTAAGATACATTTTTGAATTCGATATCACCCTTGATTTTGCGAGAACTGTTATCAATAACGGGTGTTTTTACACGGGGCTCTTCGGAGTAAGTAGCGTAGATTTTCTCCAGAGAGGTCGAAAAGTTCTGGATATCATTTACCCACCAGCCTGCCATACGCAGAGGGTTGTTCAGCATCCAAAGATATCCGTTTACTTTTACCAGATCACCCATTGTGATTTCGCCCTGCATAACCATGTATCCGCCGTAGACCATGAGCACAAGGGTGAGGGCATATGCCAGAACTTCAAAAATCGGCACATATTTCATCCAGACGCGGGATGCAGCTACCTGAGCATCTCTGTATTTGTCGTTTTCTTTTTCAAATTTTTCAATTTCAAAATCTTCCTTGGCGAAAGCCTTTACCACTCTGTTACCGCTGACGTTCTCCTGAACAAAAGCATTCAGTGAGGAAAAGCATTCACGGTTGCGTTTAAAAGCAGGTTTGACTTCTTTGGACTGCTTCCAGGTGGCAAATGCCGTGAACGGCAGGACAATCAGCATTAGAAGAGCAAGCTTTACATTGACGGTAAATACCATCAAAAGAGCAAAGATAAACAGTAAGACATTCTGATAAACGACATAGATAACAAAAGCAACAAAATGTCTTAATGCTTCCATGTCTCCTGTCTGACGGCTCATCAAATCACCGGTTCTCTTTCTATTATAGAAAGCAAAATCCTCTAAAAGCAGCTTGCGGTAAACCTTGTCGCGCATGTCATATAGTGTTCCCTGGGAGGCTGTCTCAAACAGAACCTGATAGATAAAACGCAGGGTACCGTTAATCAGGGTGACTCCGAGGAGGCATGCGATGAGCGGAAAGAGGAGATTGTACTGTCCTTTTTGAACGACATCATCAACTATGATACCTGATATGTAGGGGTTGACAATGGATAAAACGGCGATAATCGTTGTCAAGAATAACCCGAGGTACATATGCTTCTGGTATTTTTTTAAAAAGGAAAAAAACCATTTCATTGGGGTCATTGCAGGCACCAATCCTTTCTTTTGCATTTTCTTTTTACATTTTACAAATGCGGTAATAAAAAGAAATGGAGTATCTTGCAACTTTCATGTGTGATTTTGTCATTATACCTTGCATACCTTTGGAAAAGACGATACAATAACAATAGGATTTTATAGGAGAGTTTAAATGGGAACGTTGGACAATATTAAGATAGAAGAATTGGACCCTACGTTCCTTTTCACGTGGAAAGGAACCAGGGACAGGGATGAGCAGAATTACCATAGCCATGAGCATTTGGAGATGGCATTTGTCTTGTCCGGTGAAGGAAAATATCATATAGAAGGCAGAATGTATGAGGTGAAGGAGGGGGATCTTTTGATTCTCAATCCAGGTGTCAGACATCAGGCGATTTTAAGGCAGGACCGGGAGACTCCGACTACGGAATTTTTTGTCGGTTTCTGTGACATTCAAATTCCGGGATATCCGCATAACTATCTTCCAATCCCGGAGGGAGGACATATTCTGCATACATCGGGAGAGCTTCGGCAGAGAATCTCGAGGCTGTGTGCATCCATGGAGATAGAGAACACGGTCTATCGTGAGGGACGTTACTTCATGATGAAGGCTTATTTGATGCAATTGATTCTTGTGGTCATCCGGGAACAGTGTGAGCCGGTTGTACCGAATGTGGGATATGCGTTTGAGTCCGTCAATAAAAAATATGTTGTGGAACAGGTACTCAACTATTTGGAAAACCACTATTCCGAAAAAATATCTCTGGATCGGATAGCGGGAAATATGTATTTGAGCCCCTTTTATATCTCCAGAATTTTTAAAAGTGAGACGGGGGATACGCCCATCAGCCACTTGATTGATATACGAATGGAGAAGGCAAAAGAATTGTTGCAGCAGAAAGATTACAGTGTTCAGGAAATCGCTGCACTGGTGGGATATGATGATGCATATCACTTCAGTAAACTCTTTAAAAAGAGATACGGCATATCCCCTTCACAGGTGAGAAAACAGGCACTGGTCGCAAAAGTTTGACACTTTTTTGTCAGGATGTTTTTTTTTCAATACTTGTCTTAAAACTGTTTTCAATAGAATCCGTATTTGATAAAATGAACGCTGTAATGTAATGATGTTTATGAATAAAGTGAGGAAAATATGAAGTATTCTTTTGAAGCAAAGATTGAAAAGACAGACCAGGGCTGTAAGGTCGAGATTCCATTTAATATATGGGAAGTAAGTAAGCACCGTGATGAGGTGGAAGCGGAACTGCACAGGGATGGCAAAGTGATTCCTTGCAAGCTTCTTCCGCTGGAGAAGGGCAAGTATGAACTCCTTATTCAGGGCGAATGTGCCCAGAATGCAGACTTGAGCAAAGAACAGCACATTCTGCTTCGTATCCCTGCTACATTAATTAAGGTAGATAAGGAAAGCCCTTATTCACCGGAGAATCCTATCCGCAAAATTGATTCCATCAATATTCTTATTCAGCCGGAGGATGGCCTATGCGGACAGACCTGTGTGGCAATGCTCGCGGGCGTAACCATCGCCGATGTTATGGAAATGATGGATTGCAGAGAATGGCAAGCTACCATGGGGCGTGTGATTTCCGCGTTAAACTTCTATGGAATCGGACATTCCGGTGTGATTGAATTTACGGAAGGCAAAGAGGTAACTCTTCCCAAATGTTGCGTTATGATGGAAAAGATGGGACGTTTCTCCCATTACCTTATTCACTTCGATGGTAAGTTCTATGATCCCAACCTTGGAGTACTTGATGAGTACGATATGAGCAAGCTTTTGGGATATCTGGAAGTAAAATGTGAATAACATACAAGACTGTTTCTGAATAATTTTCAGAAGCAGTTTTTTTATTGCAATCCAAAATTTATAAAAGAAATATTAAATCGCTCTTGATGAAAGTTAGTGAGATAATAGGAGAATAGATGAGAAAAAAAGAGAAAAACATATATTTAACGCATGCTAATGACGGAGAATGTGTTTGCAAACACCTGCATATAAAACTAATATAGTTTCTAGTGATTAGCACTCGGATGCAATGAGTGCTAACAAAATGAAATAAGATGGAAACAGGAGGTAGATTTACTATGAAATTAGTTCCATTAGGTGACAGAGTTGTATTAAAACAGTTAGAGGCTGAGGAGACTACCAAATCAGGTATCGTTCTTCCCGGACAGAATAAAGAGAAACCCCAGCAGGCAGAGGTAATAGCAGTTGGTCCGGGTGGAATGGTTAACGGAAAAGAAGTTGCTATGGCAGTAAAGGTTGGAGATCAGGTAATCTACTCCAAATATGCAGGCACTGAAGTGAAACTTGAAGATGAAGAGTACA
>JAILPF010000345.1 GCA_024699575.1 Acetatifactor sp.
TAGCAATCCCTCCATAAATGTGTAATTTTGAATAAAACGAGTTCATATTTGATTACTATTATATCGCAGAAGGCTTTAACATGCTATTCTGTTATGATACTTTCCACAAGGGACAATTAAGGGTGAGCCGGTTACAGGATCACTTGTCACCACGCAATCCAGTCCGTACACTGTTTTCATAATTTCCGGAGTAATGATTTCCTCAGGATTACCCTGTGCTACCAGTTTTCCATCCTTCATGGCAAACAGATAATCTGCATATCTGGCCGAGAGGTTGATATCGTGAAGCACCATCACAATTGTGGTTTTTTTCTCACGATTCAGCTGCGTCAATGCATCCAGAATCTCTATCTGATAGGCGATATCCAGATACGTGGTCGGTTCATCCAGTAAAAGAATATCTGTCTGTTGTGCCAGGGCCAGAGCTATCCATACACGTTGTCTCTGTCCTCCCGACAATTCATCCACATTCCTGTCGGCAAGTTCTTTTACCCCCATCATATCCATTGCCTCTTCTATAGCGTTAAAATCACATTCGTCCAGTCCCTTAAACGGTTTTTGATACGGGAATCTACCACGTGCAATCAAATCAGCTACTTTAATTCCCTCCGGTACAGTCGGTGACTGTGGAAGCAATCCGAGATTTCTTGCAAGTTCCCTGGTCGGATATTCCTGTAAAGTTTTCCCGTCAAGTGTTACAGCACCGCACTCCGGTCTCAGTAATCGTGCAAAGGTTTTTAGCATGGTGGACTTTCCACATCCGTTGGCTCCGATTATAACGCTGACTTTCTGTTGAGGGATGGAAAGATTCATGTGATTTACGATGATTCTCTCACCATATCCTACTGTTACGTTACTTGCCTGTAATGCTTGCCTTTTCAACTTTCTGACACTCCTTTTCCATTCATTCTTAGAAGCAATATCAATAGATATGGAGCTCCCATAATCCCTGTGATAACACCCACCGGATATCTTGCCGGAAGAGCATACTGTCCTACGATATCCGCAAGCAGTACCAGGATCGCTCCTGTAAATGCAGATGCCATCATATTTCCTCTTCCATCACCGGTTACTCTTCTGGCAATCGGGCCTGAAAGAAATGCCACAGAAGCAATGGGACCACTGACTGCCGTTGCAAACGCCGTTAAAAATAAAGCGCACAGCATCAGCAACAGTCTTACCGTTTCCGGCTTTGTGCCCAAAGAATACGAAAACTCTTCTCCAAGCTGCATAACCTGAAGCTGTCTGTTTAACAAGAGAATTCCTGTTCCCGCCACTGCCAGGATAAATCCAAGAATCGGTATTCGTTCCATACTGACATCATTTAAGTTACCGCTCAACCAACGCAACGCTGCAGCCACATTATACTCAGATGTTTTCAACAGCATCCATGATATGATGGCATTTAAGAAAGCCTGCACCCCAATTCCGATAAGAATCAGCCTTCCACCGTTAAAGTGAAGCCCATTGTGACGGCTTCCACCGGACGCCATGTAAATAAAGCAGGTCACTGCAAATCCCGATATAACCGCCATAAGGGATACCGCTGTTCCACTGATTCCCAAAACCAGAATTCCGAATACAGCCGCCACACTGGCACCGGAGGTAACTCCGATGATATCCGGACTGGCCAGAGGGTTTCTCAATAATTTTTGAAAAGTGTTTCCCGCCATTCCGAACGCCATTCCTGTGAGCAGACCTGCAAGAACACGTGGAAACCGTAAGGTTCGGATAGTAAAGTCTCCTTCCATCGCCTGTGAACTTCCAAGTACCTTGAAGATATATGGGATGGAATAGGTTGTCTTACCATATGACATTTCAAAAAGGCATAAGCATGTTACAAGCAGGCAGAGAATGATGCAGATAATAACGTATTTTCTTCGCCTGAAAAAATAACCCTTTCTCATAGCGTGCTTACCTTTACCTTTCTGACAATTGCAACAAACACCGGGGCTCCAAGAATGGCTGTCACAATGCCGACCTCCAGTTCACCCGGTCGTCCGAACAGTCTTCCCAGCACATCAGCCAGAATCAAAAGGCCGGCACCCGCAAGTGCTGACAGTGGCAACACCCACCTCACATCCGGTCCCAATACCGCACGAATTAAATGAGGAACCATCAGACCCACAAAGCCTATCGGTCCTGCCAAAGCTGTGGTTGCAGAGCACAAAAGCACTCCTGCCAGAGTTCCAAGCAATCTCACAGCAAAAACGTTTATTCCAAGGCTTACAGCCATATCATCGCCCAAAGCCAATGTATTCAGAGCCGGGGACAGCATCAGGCTCAATCCAAATCCCACTGTCAAAAACGGCAACATAGTATATATATCATTCCAGGTCGCCCCTCCAATGCTACCGGTCTGCCAGAACCGGAACTGATTCATCACCTGAGTATCCGGCATCATAACTGTATTCACCATAGATTGCAGTGCTGTTCCAGCAGCCGCTCCCGCAAGCGCCAGCTTTAACGGGGTTGCTCCGCTGTAACCAATAGATGCCAATCCGTACACGCAGAACGCGGTCAATGTAGCTCCTACAAAAGCCAGCCATATCATAGTAATGTTATTGTTCACGTGCAAAAAAGCGATTCCACACACTACAAATAGCGATGCACCCGAATTAACTCCCAGAATACTGGGATCAGCAATCGGATTCCGGGTTATAGATTGCATCATTCCACCCGATACTGCCAGCGCCGCTCCAGCAAGGACTCCAAACACTGTTCGCGGAATTCTTGCCCTTACGACCTCACTTCCAAAAGTCGTCACATCACCAATCCCGAAAGCACCTAAAATATCCTCAATCTGAATTGATTTTGTTCCAAACGAAACAGACAATATCATACTGCAGCACAGTGTAAACAGTAAAATTATAAGCAAAAGCATTCTACGTTTTATCATTGTACTTTTTTCGCTGCCTCATCGATCAGTTTCAAATATTCATCGATATTGTATGGTATAGACAATACGCTCGGTGTCGTTCCAGCGGCAAGATTGCTCGCTGAATCCAGCAGGACTACAGCCCCATCTCTGACTGCCGGAATCCGGTTCATCAATTCGTCTGCCTGCATCGCATCAAGCAACGACTCATCACCATATGCGATAATCATTTCAATATCATTCAGCTTATCTGCATTTTCACGACTGACTGTAACCGAAAAATCTTCATCATTTTCAGTCAATGATTTTACACTATCCGGCACAGCCAATCCTAAGTCTTCAAGATATGCTGCTCTCGGATCGGTATTCAAATAAATATAAAAAGTGCTCATGTCACTTGCATCTATCCAGCAAAATGCTGTCTTTTTACCGGCGATATCAGGATATTCCTGCAATTTGTCTGCAATGAGTTCTTCTGTCTTCGCTACCAGAGCTTTTCCTTCCTCTTCCATTCCCAATGCCGCTGCATTCTCTATGGTCTGGTCTCTCCACGTGGTCTGCCATGCAGTTTGCTTGTACGGCACAGTGGGAGCAATTTGACTTAGCATATCATACTCCTCCTGCGATATACCGGAATATGCGCACAGAATCACGTCCGGCTTTGCATCAGCAATCGCTTCATAGTCCCAGCCGGCTGTGTCATCAAACACATTTGGCGTTTCCACTCCAAGTTCTGCGAATGCTTCATCCGTCCATGCGTGGAGATGATTTTTTGTCTCTGCTCCATAATTGGATTCTGAAATTCCTACCGGTGCTATTCCCAGTGCAAGCGGTGTGTCGCCATTTTCCCACGCAATCGTAACCACACGCTCAGGCTTTTGCTTTAATACTGTCTCACCATATGCATGCTGTACCCTGATTTCGGTGACGGAAATATCTGCACTGTCATTCTCAACGCTCGCGTTCTGAGTATTCTCAGCATTTTCAGATGCCTGGTTCTGCGAACCACATCCACTCATTACGCCAAGCGCCATGACAGACGCCAATCCTATTGTAAATATTTTAAATAATTTTTGCTTCATGTTAGCCTCCTCAAACCTAAGTTAGTTAGATTTTACTAACCACGGTTAGGATTATAACATGTCGAATTATTTTATGCAATACCAAATTTACTTTTCCTCTATTTTACTTGTCCTCCTTCGCCAGCTTATTACTATATATGTAATGTTTTAATAAATCCTTACTTTTATCTGCAATACGTTTATTCAGTCGATTGGTCTCGTCCAGTTCCCCACTCAACTGATTTATCTGATGTCTCATAATCAACATTGTGTTTGCCATGCTCTTCATAATCTATAAAACACTCTCATGATTCTCCTGAATAAAATCCCCAATAGTCCCCTCTGTCACTCTTTCCAATATCAGTGACGAGTATGCAATGACAGTATAGATAGCAGGCTTATGTAGAAGAAGTCCGAATTCTCCGAAGCAGGCTCCCTCACCTAATAATCCCAGCAACACCTCGTTCTCCGTGCCATACCCGGAATAAATCTCTACATTTCCTTTTTGAATTTTATACATATCCAGATTCACTCTGTATTTTAGTAATAAATACTTCAACATTTGGTACGTCATAAAAGAAAAATATCAAACAAATCATTGTACGCTTATAATACTTTTATTCTATCGCTACCGATGTCTTTTTTTAAACAAAAAACATGCTAAATATAGTATATTTTTGCTGTTTCATGCGAGCATTCACTATTGAAACTGAGAACATTATTTATTTATTATTTTAGTCAGAATATAAATATGTATCCATTGATTTTTTAGACATTTTCTACATAATACAATTATCTCACTACTGAGGGACATCCAAAATGTTTCCTGTTACTTTTTGCCTGCACATTCAGT